>JAESUG010000183.1 GCA_016763185.1 Robiginitomaculum sp.
CCCCGAACGCCTTCAACATATATAAATGTCGGACTTAGTTCATCCAATTTGGTTTTCGTTTTTCCAAAAAAGCACTAATCCCCTCTATACCCTCCACCGAAATTCGCCGTTTGGCAATATGATTCGCCGTTTTGTGGATAAGTGCTTCGTCGAGAGGATGGCCCGTCACCTCCCGAACCAATTTTTTAGCCTCTGAAACAGCCACTGGGGCGGTAGAAAACGCTAATTTGGTTAAATATTCAACCATTTGGTTCATTTCGGCTTCATCTGCCACCGAATAATGCACCAAACCCATTTTTTCCGCATAGGTTGTATTAAAGCTCTCGCCGGAGATAAATAGAGCATTTGCCCATCGTGGCCCAATGGCGCGGACCACAAACGGCGAGATCGTCCCCGGTGTTAATCCAAGTCGAACTTCGGAAAATCGAAATTTTGCACTAGCTTGCGCCACCACAATATCGCACGAAGCCGCCAACCCCGCGCCGCCGCCCATACATGCCCCATGCACACAGGCAATGGTCATCATTGGCAACTCCGCCAACCGGTGCAACATACGCGCTAATTTTACGGCGTCGGCTTCATTCTCGGCCAGTGTATATTGGGCCGCGCTTTTCATCCAGTTCAGATCAGCCCCAGCCGAGAAGCTCTTGCCAGCTCCGCGCAACAGCATAACCCGACAGTTCGAAGTACGCACGGTTTCAAACGCGTCGGTCAATTCATCAATGACCTCGGCGTTAAATGCGTTGTGTTGTTCTGGACGATTTAGCAAGATTGCCACCACCCCACCGACACTGGCCTGTAATTCAATTGTTTTATAATCACTCATAGATGCACTCCTTGATCCGATAAACCTAAGGACAGCTTACGCTCTCCACAGCAAACATGCATCCCCATAGGAATAAAACCGATAGCCGTCCTCTATCGCATGCGTATAGGCACTTTGCATTTGCGGTAACCCACAAAGCGCGCTTACCAACATGAACAAAGTTGACTTTGGCAAATGAAAATTGGTCAACAAGCCATCAATCACCTGAAATGTGTATCCCGGTGTAATGAAAATATCGGTATCGCCCTGCCCCGCGCATATTTGCCCAACCGGATCAGCGGCGCTTTCAAGAGAGCGCAAACTGGTGGTACCAACCGCAATTACGCGACGGCCTTCTTGCTTGGCCAAATTGATCATCCGCGCCGTATTGTCTGGAATTTCGCGCCATTCTGCATGCATGACATGATCGGCGGTCAGTTCGGCTTTCACCGGCAAAAATGTCCCCGCCCCCACATGTAAGGTCACAAAACAAATTTCAACGCCCTTGGCACGTAATGCGGCAAACATCGCATCGGTAAAATGCAACCCAGCCGTCGGCGCGGCCACTGAACCGGTTTGATCGGCAAATATGGTTTGATAATCCACTGCGTCTTGGGCATCGGCGCGGCGCTTTGAACCGATATAGGGTGGTAACGGCACTTCGCCAATTTGCTCAAACGCCGCCGCCAATTCTGGGCCGACACGATTAAAGCGAAGCTCCACTTCACCTTCATTGGTTTTTTCGAGAATTTTGGCCGAAAATTCCGAAGAAAACTCAATAATATCGCCAACCCGCAATCGCTTGGCAGGACGCGCGAATGCTTTCCAAATGTCCGGACCCATTCGTTTGTGCAAATTCAGCGAAACACGGGCCGGCCCACCGCCGCCTTGCGCCCGAGCCGGACGGGTGGCCGTTAACTGCGCCGGGAATACCTTGGTATCATTGAGCACCAATACATCGCCAGCCCGCAGCAAATCCGGCAATTCGCGTATGATGTGGTCCGACAATGCCCCGGTTGATTGCACCTGCAACAGCTTGGCCGCATCACGCGGCTGTGCCGGGCGCAACGCAATGCTGGCCTCAGGTAACGTAAAATCGAAATCGTCCACACGCATGGCCGAAATCCGCTAACTAGTTGTCGTTGGGAGGTGTTGGCGCAGGTGGCTCATGCTTGTCCTTTGTTGACCCGAATATTCTACTCGGACCGTCAACCAGCTTACTGATGACTCCTAAAGCACTGGCTCCGATAAATACGCTAGCAACAAAAGGTTGACCAAGGTAAACAGCCGAGATACCGCCTGAAACCAACAAAGCACTTATGAATAGCCCACTAACCATCCCTGACTTTGCAACAAAAGACTGAACGCCCAACGCCCTGCTTTCACAATTATGCGCATGATTTTGCGATTTTTCTGCCATAGTAATAATTCTGTCAGCAGAACCAGGTAATACTTTTTCATAGCCAGCAATGCTTTCAGGCGGCGGCAACGGTCCTGAAAACAGATGGCTTTGCACAACAGAAAGCACGTGTTGAGCTTCCTTAGGAGGAAGATTTTTGCCTAATACGTCTTCAATTTCCGACAAACTTTTAACCTCATTACTAAGGTTAATTTCGTCATCTTCGGGTACTGGCTCTATCGAACCAGTAACATCAGGTTGCGTGTCTTTTGCCAAAGTCCCTCACAGAATTTTGCAATAGATCACCTACTTCCGACCAAGCTGCATGTACATCATTGGTTCGATAACTTGCGGGAGAAAACTTGGTACCCCAAATCATCGACGAAGCACCAAGCCCCACCAAAAAATACGTACCAAATGTCTTATGATATGCAGGCACTTTACCTGAGCTTTTCTTTACATAAGTCATTTTTCCACTCACTCTTTCAATTGGCCATTTCAATTGGCCAAATTAACTAGAAGCACTATGCTACTCTTCAATTATGACTATTTCTAGTCATATGAGGTTATCAAACTCTTGTCATCCAAAAAATAACACTTAGCTCCTTGACTAAATTAACCATCAACACTGGCCTTTTCGATCAGGCCGGGCTTTGCCGGTGGTTCGCCTTTGGGTAGGGCATCCACCGCGTCCATGCCGGAAATGACCTCGCCCCATACTGTGTATTGGCCATCCAAGAAACTAGCATCATCAAGACAGATGAAAAACTGGCTGGAGGCCGAGTTTGGGTCTTGGGACCGAGCCATTGAACAAACGCCGCGCTGGTGCGCAACATCGGAAAACTCTGCGGGGACATTATTGCCGGCATTGCCCATGCCGGTGCCATCAGGACATCCGCCTTGGGCCATAAAGCCGTCGATTACCCGGTGAAAGGTCAATCCGTCATAGAAGCCGTCCGCCACCAAAGCACTGATTTGGGCAACGTGTTGCGGCGCTATATCCGGTCGTAGGCGGATTTTAACTTCGCCCGTGGACAGGCCAAGGGTCAAAATTTGCTCAGGCGTATCACTCATTATTTTTTCCTATTCTGATGGCCATCGTACGAATACGGGCACTTCAATTCTACAAATATCAGGTAATCTACCACTGGCCGCTTTTAGGCCTTCTAGGTACGTAATAAACGCCGCCCCGTTGGTATCCATTACCCATACACTTGGGCGAATGGACGGGTCCATATCCGAGGTTAAGGCGAACTCTTCGATCAGATCTGGCGGGATTACGGGTTCGCCTTTTTTGATTTGATAAACCGGAGTTAAGCCAGCTCTGACCCGACCCCAAATCGTATAACCCTTATCTAGGTTCTCTGGATAAGCTGTTGTAATATAAAACTGTGCATTAGCACTATTAATGTCGTTTCCAAGCCTGGCTGCGGCAACAGCACCTGGACAATGCAACTGCCAAGCTTCAACCTTTCCATCGACGGTCATGGATGCCAAGGCTGGGTTTTGTGAGGCAAATTTGAACCCGTTGATAAAGCCTGCTTGTGCCGAGCGGCGCTCGCCAACCACAATCATTTTGGTGGCCGGCGCTCGCCGGTAGGTGAACTCCGCAGCCAGAGTTGGTGTACTTGGTTCTGGCCGACCCACCAGACGATGATCCCCCGCTTGTGCCATAAAACCTTCGATCACTCGATGAAATGGCATGCCCTTAAAATAGCCATCATGGGCCAAACCACCATATTGGCTGGTATGACCGGGCGCAAAATCGGATGCCAGCTCAATCAAGGTTGTGCCATGAGTGGTTTTTAGAAAAATCACCTGATCCGGTGCCACCAAACGCCAATCAGCGGGGGCCGTTTCCGGCGTGGACACACCAGCTAGCTTCCCAGTTCCGATCGGTCTAAAAATTTCGCCTCGTTGTACTTGTTGCGGATTGGCTGCGATTGCGACGTCTACTGTTTCAGTAATAACTTCGTCTACGCCCGATGTTTGCTCCGCAGCCCCGCATGCAAACAAATACACAGCGACCAACGGCAATAAGGGCAGGGATTTTTTCATCATTTTGGGTACTTCTTCTCCAATAGAATAGCTACATATGGTGACACAAACGGTTTAATATCACCGCCCAAGCGGCAAATTTCCTTGACCAGCCGTGACGCAATCGGTTGGTGCAGTGGGTCCGCCATTAAAAACATAGTTTCAATGTCAGAATTAAGGCGCTGGTTCATTCCAACCATCTGAAACTCATATTCAAAATCAGATACCGCACGCAAACCTCGAACAATGGCATGGGCCTCTACCTCTTCGGCAAAATGCATCAAAAGACCGGTCATTGGCTTGACTACCACTTCTGCATGTTTGGTGAATTTGGCAGTTTCTTGTTGGACCATTTCAACCCGTTCTTCTAGCGAGAATAATGGTTTTTTATCTTCATTGGTGGCCACCCCGATCACCAGCCGATCGACCAATTTCACCGCCCGCCCGATTAGATCCGTATGACCGTTGGTTACGGGGTCGAATGTACCGGGAAATAGTCCTGTCCGCGTCAATGGAACACCTCACAATATAAAGACACAAATAGCCATAACAGCCGAGCGATTGCAAGTCACTCACCCATATCTAAAGCTCATTCAGCTGATGATGCATCCTCAACTGGCGCAGCATCGTCTGAACCATCGATGGCTTCCTCGTCTTCGGCTTCGATCACTCGTTGTACGGAAACGACTTTTTCATCGCCGCGCAATCGAATAATCGTAACTCCAGCCGTGGCCCGTCCAGCAATGCGAATACCATCAACCGGCACCCGAATAACTTGGCCCGTATCCGTAACCAACATCAAACCATTTTCCAGATCAACCGGGAACGAGGCCGCCAATTGCGCGCCCTTCATCTTGGCAAGGCGCAAATCATGAGCAAACAAACCTTTGCCGCCGCGCCCTGACACCCGATACTCATAGGCTGATGAGCGCTTGCCAAAGCCATTATCGGATAGAGTCAATACAAACTGCTCGCCGGCTTCTAATGTTGCGATCCGTTCCGGTGATAGACTAGCTTCTTCGCCTTCATCCGCCGCATCCGAAATCGCATGGTCGTTTTCGTTTTCGTTTTGATTTTCGTCTTCGGCACCGTCGGCGCGGCGCAAGGCATTGGCATGTTTCAAATACGCGCGCGCTTCGGCAGGTTCAATATCCACATGGCCCAAAATTGCCATAGAAATCACTTCATCGCCGTCGGCCAAACGAATACCACGAACCCCGGTTGAGGTGCGCCCAACAAACACACGAACCGCCTCGACCGGAAAACGAATACATTTACCATGTTTGGTAGTCAGCAATACATCATCGGTCGCAGAACACGGCTCGACCGCCAAAATACCATCGCCTTCATCGGGCTTCATGGCGATTTTTCCATTGCGCATTACATTGGCAAAATCAGACAATTTATTGCGCCGTATTCCGCCAGAGCGCGTCGCAAACATCACATCCATATCCGCCCAGCTTTCTTGATCTTCGGGCAGTACCAAAATCGACGTAATGGTTTCACCGGCATCCAACGGTAATAAATTGACCAATGCCTTGCCCTTGGTCCGTGGATCACCTTGGGGCAAGCGCCAGACCTTTAGGGTGTATACCATGCCCGCCGACGAGAAACACAATATCGGCGCATGGGTCGAGGCCACAAATAGTTTGGTGACCAGGTCTTCATCCTTGGTGGTCATGCCCGCACGGCCCGTTCCGCCGCGACGTTGTTCGCGATAGACATCCAATGGGGTGCGTTTGGCATAGCCTTGGGCGGTGAATGTCACCACCATTTCCTGACGGGGAATGAGGCTTTCGTCATCAACATCCAACTCCCCTTCCACAAATATGGTACGGCGCGGGACTGCAAATTGCTCGCGGGATTCTCGTAATTCTTCGCGGATAATTTCCAGTACCCGTTCGCGAGAACGTAAAATGTCCAGCAATTCGGCAATGGTTGCCGAGATTTTCTTGGCTTCTTCGCCAATTTCATTGCCACCCAATGCAGTTAAACGCTGTAGTCGCAACTCCAAAATCGCTTTGGTCTGCTCCAAAGTCAGGTGAATATCGTCGTTCTCGTCCAGTTTTGATCTGGGGTCAGCGATCAATTTGACCAAAGGCCCCATGTCTTTGGCCGGCCATGAACGCCCACGCAACGCCTCACGCGCCGCCATTGGATCGGGTGCATTGCGGATCAAAGCAATCACTTCGTCAATATTGGCCACCGCCACCGCCATTGCCACCAATACATGGGCGCGATCTCGCGATTTACCCAAATCAAACCGACAACGGCGGGCAATGACTTCAATCCGAAAATCAATAAAGGCCTCAAGCATTTCGCGCAAATTCATTTGCCGTGGCCGACCATGATCAAGCGCCAACATGTTCACCCCAAACCGGGTTTGCAGTTGCGAATAGCGATAAAGCTGGTTCAGCACCACTTCGGCATTGGCATCGCGTTTAATCTCAATAACGATCCGCATGCCGGTACGATCCGACTCGTCACGCAAATCAGAAATACCCTCAATGCGTTTGTCGCGTACTTGTTCGGCGATTTTCTCGATCAGGTTTGATTTATTCACTTGATACGGAATTTCATGCACCAAAATCGCGGTGCGGCCTTTGCGAATTTCTTCAATGGTACATTTGGCCCGAACCACGACCGAGCCTTTGCTTTCAGACAGACCAGAACGCGACCCCAACCGTCCAATGATCTCGCCGCCAGTGGGGAAATCTGGCCCCGGCACAATTTCAAGCAATTCATCCATCGTGATATCAGGCTGGTCGATCAACGCCAACGTCGCATCAATTACTTCGCCCAAATTATGCGGCGGAATATTGGTCGCCATGCCAACAGCAATCCCGCTAGCACCATTGACTAACATATTGGGAAAGCGCGCTGGCAATACGGTTGGCTCGCTCTCGCCGCCGTCGTAATTGTCTTGAAATTGTACGGTGTCTTTGCCGATATCGGCCAATAATGCCTCGGCGGAACGGCCCATCCGAACTTCTGTATAGCGCATCGCCGCCGCTCGGTCGCCATCAACCGAACCAAAATTACCCTGCCCATCCAACAACGGCAACGACATCGAAAAGTCCTGCGCCAAGCGGACCAACGCATCATAAATGGCCAGATCCCCATGCGGGTGATATTTACCCATCACGTCACCGACCACCCGCGCACATTTGCGGTATTTCTTGTCGTGAGTATAGCCACTTTCATGCATGGCATAGAGCACTCGACGGTGGACCGGTTTTAGGCCATCACGAACATCCGGGATCGCGCGGCTGACGATCACGCTCATCGCATAATCGAGATAGGAAGTCGCCATTTCCTCGGTGATAGAAATCGGGATGATCCCCTCCTCCATCGGTGGTGTCCCGCCGCCATCAGCGCCGCTCGGTGGTATCACATTATCGTCGGTTTCACTCAAAATCTCTGCCCCAATACCGGCCGCCGAATCGACGATTAAAACTTGAACAAAATCATACCAGCAAGAGGTTATTTTTCATAGGGAGTTTAATGCATTTGACACAAGTTCTCAAGCCGAAATCACGCGTTAAATCAAGGCTTTATAATCATCAACAGATAAATACCCATAACCCCGCCAAAAGCCGGCCAACCCAAGACAAACCAAACCCGCATCAGTTTGTCTATCTGTTCCCATGCGCCTTCGCCAACTTGGGTAGCCAGCTTGCGCACTTTGATCTGTATCCACACCACCGGCAACCAACAAACACCCACCAAAACGTACAATGCATAAGTAAAAAGCAACCATCCAGAAAACGGGTCATGCCCGGCTAACACGATCAAAGCAATTCCGCTAATCGGTTGCACAATGACCGCAGTGGTGGTGAACAAAAAATCGGCCAATACCACATGGCGAGCCGTCATCGCCAACCACGCCATTTGCCGGGAACGCCATGCCGAAAGCATAAAAAACGCAATGCCAGCGCCCGTACCAAACAACACGGCCGCCGATAGAATATGGATCAATTTTACCAATTCAAAAATGCTCATCGCTGATCCGCCATCCCGGCAATAATGACGGCCAGAGCCATTGCTGGGAATATTTTCAAGACCGTCGCCATCGGGTCCAACCACAAATGGAGCGAACACAACGAAATCATTACCAAATAGCCTACCGAAATCGCAACCATGGCCCAGCATACCCGCCGAACCTGTATGCCCAACAATAACATGGACCCCAATACGATATCGGCCATGCTGCCGCCCCAAAAAAGAATTGATCCCATGGGTTCTGCAAAGCCGGCATCGGCCAAAATTTCCAACGCCCATGACTTGGAAAACAATAGTGGGATCAGACCGGATAAAATCCAATACCATGCCAAACCGATCCGGCTTAGCTCGATGATTGAACTAAGCCGGGCCTGGAGCCGGTCGCCCAAGCTGGCTGGATTACTGGAAAACACCGAAGCAATGGAGTTGGTTTGATAACCGATTAGGTTTTGCAATGGCGCTGGATCGCCGCCGACACCGTATTGCATCTGTTTTTTAGCGGTTGAGCGCAGCGCAGTTCGAACGCCAATGGCACCTAAAGCATCGCCAATTATGAATACCGGCGCGGCGATCCACGCTGGAATATTGATAAATTTTGCTGGCCCAAATCCCAGCCAATTCCGAACCAAGGCGACAACCTCTTGCAAGGTCAATGTCTGAGGGCCAGCAATTTCGACCTGTATTTTCGAAGGTGAAGCCGGTTCCAAAAAATGGGTCACAACCCGTGTTACGTCTTGCATGGAGACTGGTTGGAACTTGGTTTGCCCATAGACCAACGGAATACACACCGGTAGTCCAGCTAGGGTTCGAATGATCGCTGAGCCGCCATAAACCGTGCGGTCCAGCACCAATGATGGCTCCAAAATTACCCAGTTCAGTTTGGATTTTTTTACCCGTTCCGCACCTTCAAACTTCGTCCTCGAATACTTTGTGCCTGCTGCCGGGTCTGCACCCACTGCCGATAAATGGATGAATTTTTGTAACCCGGCCTGTTCGCAGGCGCTCAATAATGCCTGCAAGCCGGTACTGTGGGCATTTTGGGTATTATCGGAACCGCCATCTTGTAGCACGCCAACACAATTTACCACTGCGTCAATATTAGCGAGCTGATGGGTCCAGTCTTCGGGGTTAAGATCATGGTTAAAATCACAATGCACCCATTGCAAATCCGGAAACCGGCGCCGTGCCCATTTTACATTGCGCCCGGCCCCGACCACTTGATGGCCCGCTGTAATAAGCGCGGCACAAACCGCCGTTCCGATAAACCCATAACCTCCGGTTACCAGAACTCGCATTTAGTTTGCTCCAAGCATTGCGGTTGTGAGCTTTGGCCTAAAATGGAACCTCGTCGTCAAGGCCGTAATTTTTATCGTTGCCGCCAGTGCTGGGGCTTGGGCTGGAGCTACCATAATCGCTGCGGCCACCACCGCCGCCAGCACCACCGCCATCGCTACGGCTGTCGAGCATTTGTAGTTCGCCGTTGTATTTTTGGAGGACGATTTCGGTGGTTCTGACCTCTTGCTCGTCGCGGTTCATGTATTTACGGGTTTGTAAGGAGCCTTCAAGATAAACTTTTGAGCCTTTTTTAAGGTAGTTCTCGGCGATTTTGGCCAGATGGTCGTTAAAAATAACAATATTATGCCATTCAGTTTTTTCACGGCGCTCGCCGGATTGCTTGTCTTTCCAGGTTTCGGATGTGGCTACACTAAATGTCACCATCCGGTCGCCCGAAGGCATGCTGCGGCCTTCGGGGTCGCGCCCCAAATTACCGACAATAATTACTTTGTTTACACCCGCCATTTTATTCCTCTTATGTTATGAGACAGCTCATTCTGAAAATTCGATTCTCGTACACTTTGGTCTGCCTGCGCTCTTTTTACTAGTAATTTTTCGACTTTCATTCAAAAACCCTAGCAATTGCACCTTGCATACCACAAATTCAAAACATACAAACTTGCCAGTAGACAGGCAAGATTGTTCCCGTTACGTTCCGCTTGTCAAGTAAATCGAGGTAAATTTATGGTTTCCGGTAAAAACTTCATCCGCGTTGTCGGAGCCAAAGAGCATAATTTACGCAATATTGATATTGATATCCCCCGTGACAAATTGGTGGTGATCACTGGCTTGTCCGGCTCTGGCAAGTCTTCATTGGCGTTTGATACCATTTATGCCGAAGGACAGCGCCGCTATGTCGAAAGCTTGTCGGCCTATGCTCGCCAGTTTTTGGAGCTGATGGCCAAGCCGGATGTCGAGCGGATTGAAGGCTTATCGCCGGCGATTTCCATTGAGCAAAAAACCACCTCGCGCAATCCGCGCTCCACCGTCGGCACGGTGACCGAAATATACGATTATATGCGTCTTTTATGGGCGCGGATTGGGGTGCCGTACTCGCCGGCCACTGGCTTGCCGATCACCAGCCAAACCATTAGCCATATGGTCGATATTTTGATGGCACTGCCCACCGACACCCGGCTTTATTTGCTCGCCCCGATTGTACGCGGACGCAAAGGCGAATACAAAAAAGACATTGCCGAGCTGATGAAACAAGGGTTTCAGCGCTTGCGGGTTAATGGTGAGTTTTGTGCCATTGAAGACTTCCCGGACCTCGACAAAAAATACAAACACACCATCGAGGTGGTGGTTGATCGGGTGGTCATCCGCGCTGACCTTGAAACCCGTTTGGCCGATAGTTTACAGACCGCACTAAAATTGTCCGATGGATTGGCGATTGCTAGCTTTGCCGACGAAGCAATAGAGCCGGTTTTGTTCTCCGAAAAATTTGCTTGTCCGGTTTCCGGCTTTACCATCGAAGAAATTGAGCCGCGATTGTTTTCGTTTAACAATCCATATGGTGCCTGTCCGACCTGTGATGGCCTTGGGGTTACGTCGAAATTTGATGCGGATTTGGTCGTGCCGAACTCCAGCCTATCCCTCGAAAAAGGTGCGATTAAGCCGTGGTCAGGTGGCACGTCGCGGATGTACCGTCAAACTTTGGAGGCCTTGTGCCGTCATTATAACGCCTCCATGACCGAAGCTTGGCACGATTTACCGTCAGATTTCCAAGACAAAGTTCTATATGGCACTGGCAAGGAAATGGTGCAGTTCATCTATTCCGAGGGCAAACGTAAATTTGAGACCACAAAAACCTTTGAAGGCGTTGTGCCGAACCTAAAACGACGTTGGCGCGATACCGAAAGCAATTGGGTTCGTGAGGAGCTGGGCAAATACCAGTCCGCCGCCCCGTGCGAAGTTTGTGTTGGCAAGCGCTTAAAACCGCAAAGCCTGGCCGTTAAATTGGGCGGGTTGGATATTTCAGACGTTACCGCCTTTTCCATTCGCCAAGCCGATCGATGGTTCGAACAATTAGACCAAAGCCTCAATGAACAACAAAAAGCCATTGGGGTCCGGGTGTTAAAAGAAATCCGCGACCGATTATTGTTCTTGAATGACGTCGGGTTGGAATATTTGTCTTTATCGCGGGCATCTGGAACTTTGTCAGGCGGCGAAAGCCAGCGCATCCGGTTGGCCAGTCAAATTGGCTCTGGCCTTACCGGTGTGCTTTATGTGTTGGACGAGCCGAGCATTGGCCTGCACCAACGCGACAATGAACGCTTGTTGGAAACTTTGCGAAATTTGCGCGATTTGGGCAATTCGGTATTGGTGGTTGAACATGACGAAGAGGCGATTATGGCCGCCGATCACGTGATTGATATGGGGCCCTTGGCCGGTATTCATGGCGGTGAAGTTATCGGGCAAGGCACGCCGGCCCAAATTCTCAAAAACGCCAAAAGCCTCACCGGACAGTATTTGTCTGGTAAAAAGTCGATCCCTATCCCTGCCGAACGCCGGGCGGTAAATCCACGGCGAATTTTACGGATTGAAGGCGCATGCGGGAACAATCTTAAAAACGTCACTGCCGAATTTCCGTTGGGGTTATTTGTTGGCGTCACCGGCGTTTCGGGGGGTGGCAAATCGACCTTGGTCACCGAAACCTTGTACAAAGCGGTGATGCGAAAACTGCATGGCAGTACCAAAACACCAATGCCGCATGATCATATAGACGGCGTGGAGCATTTGGACAAAGTGATCGAGATTGATCAATCACCGATTGGCCGCACCCCGCGCTCGAACCCGGCCACGTATACGGGTGCGTTTACGCCGATCCGCGATTGGTTTGCCGGTTTACCAGAAGCCAAAACTCGTGGCTACAGCTCTGGGCGATTTTCGTTCAATGTCAAAGGCGGACGGTGCGAGGCGTGCCGGGGGGATGGGGTGCTAAAGATTGAAATGCACTTTTTGCCTGATGTTTATGTTGGTTGCGATACCTGTCACGGCAAACGCTATAACCGCGAAACTTTGCAGATTTCTTTCAAAGGAAAATCCATTTCGGACGTGCTGAATATGACCGTTGATGAAGCGGCTGACTTCTTCAAAGCCGTGCCCAGTGTTCGTGATAAAATGACCACATTGCAACGGGTTGGCCTCGGCTATATCCATGTGGGGCAACGGGCCACTACGCTTTCGGGCGGCGAGGCACAACGGGTGAAATTATCTCGCGAGCTGTCCAAACGGGCCACCGGGCGCACGCTTTATATTTTGGACGAACCGACCACCGGTTTGCATTTTGAAGATGTTCGAAAATTGCTTGAGGTATTGCAAGAACTGGTCGAAACCGGCAATACCGTGATTGTGATCGAGCATAATTTAGACGTGATTAAACAAGCCGACTGGATACTTGATCTTGGCCCAGAAGGTGGCAATGGCGGCGGTGAAATTGTTGCCGATGGCACGCCTGAGGACATTGCAGCGTGTAAAAAAAGCTGGACCGGGCGCTACCTAAAATCAATGCTCAAGAATACCTAATCAACCGATTGCGCTTTGGGCAGACCGACGCGGACCCATAAAATCGCGGCAACGGCGAACGACAAACTTAATTGCACAATCAGAGCTGGCTCAATTTGACTTAACGATGTGCTCCCCGCAAAGGCGGCGGCAAAGCTGTCGGCGAGGGTTTGCGTCTCGCTGGTCAATCGAAATGACGTAAAGCCCAAAGCAATAATTGAAAAATTAAATGCGCTGTGCATCGCGCACGCGCCCATGATGGAACGGTCGCGCATGGCGATCATGGCCAGCATCAGTCCCATGCCAAAGATGGCGGAAGTTCCAACAAATCCAATCAACAATTGTGAACCTGAAACGTCAAAACCATTGATGAAAAAATAGTGTGGGTGTAATCCGGCAAATAATAACGACGACACAATCAAACCAACCGGCAATCCGGCTTTGCGCGTGATGCTGGTTAGTAACCATCCGCGACAAACAATTTCCTCGGCTCCACCTTGGACGATAAACGCCAACAATAAACCAAGCAATAGCAACCAAAACAACGGGTCGGCCAAGTTTCTCCAAGCCAATTGCCCAGAGCTTTCATCACCGGCTCCATTGCTGGTGATATACCCCCAAATCGTTGCAAGAAAGATCAAGGCCAAAGCAAATAAAAGCCCGGTACCAAAGCCGCGGCGGTATTGGCGCCAACCCACAATATCAAGACGTATCCCCAAATCAAGTAATTGCCGTCGGTCTACGCGTTTGCTCCACCACAAAGCCGCACCAGCCAAACCGGATGATGCAACAACAAGACTGATCAGCGTGACCCATATTTGTTGACCAGACGTTATACTCAGGCCGCTGGCACTGGTTTGGGCGAGGATTGGCAACAAAACCAACACCGTCAACAACTGGGCAAATAGCCAAAATCCGATCAGCAATAACGCCAAGGCCCAAATAGCGGGAGCAGACCCCGAACCGGTTCGATCAAATGGGTATTTCATTGTTGCACCTCTTTATGCTGGTGCCTGATAAGGTCTTCGCCTTTCCAGCGCCAAACCAAAAAGCACGACACCAAAATAACTACCGTAACCACAATACTACCTTCGGGTCCAAAACTACCGCCGCTCAACCAAATGGCCAATTGTGGTCGTTGGCTAAGCTCGACAATCAACGGATCCACGCCGATGTGGATGCCACTAACATCAAGGCCAAAACCCAAACTCATCACCCAATTCCACGATGCGTGCGCCGCACACGCCCCAAGCAACGAGCGCTCGCGAAGCACATACAACGCAAAAAACACGCCGATTAGCACAATATTGGCCATCGCAATCCAGTTGATATGCGGCCATTCATTGCCAAGATGCAATAACGCAAACAGTGAAGACGTAACCCCAACTGCAATCGGCACCCCAAAACGCGAGGCCATGGCCGAGAGCATCCAGCCACGGGTGAGCACTTCTTCGGTGCCGCCTTGGATAATAAACCCAACCAAGAATAGCGCGACAAATCCAAAAGCAACCGGATGGGTCAGCGCCGGCGCCCAATTGCCGACCTCATAGCCACCGAATAGCCCGATAATGACAATTGCCGAAACATTCATCAACAAGCCAATGGCAAACCCGCGCCCAAACCGCGAAACCGCCCGCTCAAAGCGCCAACCCATGCTTGCCAAAGCGCGATTTTCAACCCATTTCACCCAAGCAAAAATAGCCAAGGAGACCAGGCCGAACCCCACCATTAATCGGTATAGTAATATCCAATTTGGGTCCGACCAGCCAAGCATGAACGCCATCATCCCGGTAAAAAATTGCGCCAGCGCCATCACCATCATAGCCACCAATGGAACCAAAGCGGCATAGACCGGGTGCAGCTTTGCGGTTGGACTGATGGGTCCAAAAATTTCTGATTTATAGGGGACCATAATCGATACCAATCTTGTTAATTGGCGATCACTAGATCATTTTTTTCTTGCTGCAAAAACCGCATGGAAAACGTGGTAAGACCGGCATACCCAACCAAGAAAACGATTGTGAGAGTGACTTGCAACACTGTAATAATAGCAAGGCCAATCAACATGCCTGGATTGGAAAAATACTCCAATATCGCAACGCTTATCGCCACTTCATTGCCGCTGGGCATCAGTGTTTCACTCATCAATATAGACATTAGCGGCCCCATAACCATCATCTCTTGCACAACTGATAAAATGAGGGCGAATACCATATAAATTAACACCATAATGAAATAACTACCCAACAATGCCCAGCCACGGCCCCTGGTTAGTCTAAGGCTATCAAACATCGTAAATTTACGCCGTTCTAACGACAACGGCACGCACAAGGAAAGCTTTATTGACAGGTAAACCATCGCAACTACCAAACCGATGATTCCAAAAAATGCCAACAATATCATCAGCATCGTCGCTAATAATGAACCCAACATAACCACAATAATCACTGCAAGATAAGGCAAAACCAAAGCCAACATAAAATAAACTAAATAAACGCCAATGGTTCGTAATTCATCTATTCCAAAGCGTAACGCACCAATTTGCCCGCTAAGGTCTTTATATAAATGCCAGCGATACACCGCATTTGTTCCGGACGCGAAGACAGCAATACTTACAAAAACGATCAATCCATATAGAATAGATACTTGCGCAACCGCTGAGGATGTCATCAGCGGGCCCACCTCGTCACCAGAACGCTGTGCCAAAGCCAAAAGGAATTGCCAAAACACCAAGAATGTCAGGGCCTGGAGTGACAATATCAACAAACCAACAGGCAAACCAATGGCTTTTACCAAGTCCCAAAAATGTCCCTTAACGTTTCGAAATCCGTGAAACACACAGTCTTCAAATGGAAAAGATGGTCCTTCACTTACGGGTTCTTGATTTCTCATCGGTATGGTCTTTCTACTGGATTATGCAGGGCGCAAGCCTCGGTAAAGGGTTGAAAACAAACCGGCGCGAATACTGCTTAGTGCTGGCGTTAGCAAAATGGGCAACAAACGCCAGTGAAAGTCGATATGGTACATCTCAGCCGACGGGGTTGCTTGCGGGTCGGCAATCGCGATGCGCATAATCACCATCATTTGCTCTGCGACCACAAACAAAGATGGTGCCATGATCACATAAATGGGTAAAACCGACGTAATCAGAACCAGACTAATTCGCCAACCTTGCCCCTTGGTCCAAGCGGCTGCCTCGAAAATACGAATGGCCTGTTCGCCAATTGCTGCCGGAAATGCCGGGGAAAATCGTGCATATAAATAGAGCAAAATCACCCCAATGATCAGCACACCAAGCCCTTGTAAAATCCAAAATTTTACACCGGCCTGCTCAAACACCAAATTCGGATTTTCCTTGGCTAACTCTGGATCAACACCGATCAGTAAAATCGTACTAATGGCCAGAAAAACAATCACCGCCGCCACAATGACAACAATAAATGCAATCAAGCCAATCAGAAGGTTGGTGACAAATAGCCGAAACTCATCGGCACCCAAGGTCAACCCGCCAAACCCGACCGCTGGCTGGCCCAATGCCAAACGAAACAATGCCGCATCCATCGCAATATATAAAAACCACGACATAAAAATAAACAATGGCCCCAACGCGCTGATCGGTGAATTGGCCGGCGCAAACAAAACAATGGCAATACCAATTCCGCTGGCCAAAATATACGGTATCCCCAATCGGTACACCGTGCTCAAATTGCGCGTAAAGAACCCCCACGCCGCAACAACACATTGCACAATAGGTACGTTTTTTAGTGATTGATCCATATGCTTTGACGATCCTTCATAAGCTATTTCATTGTGTTGAAAATAGCGGTAATGCCGCCCTCGTAAACCCATTAATGGAATTGTTTGGTCGATTGTTACAATTCATCTTTGCACCTGAAGATCAGTATTAACGAAAGTCTCTCCCGCCCCCCGCAAGAAATCTGGCTTGACCTTTGCTGCCCACACCCGCAAAACC
>JAESUG010000017.1 GCA_016763185.1 Robiginitomaculum sp.
AAAGTATCAGGTGCAATGATTATAAATGAACCAGAACCAGTCTGTCTTTCAATTTGGTAACCAGTAATTGGAGAACCACGGTTATCAGATGGAGCAGTCCATGTTAGTCTAATCTCAGAACCGGATTGGGTTTGTGCATTAAGTTCAGTTGGGATTCCAGGAACTGTTGCAGGTGTTACAGTTGCAGGGTTTGATGCAATACCCAAGTTAACAACGTTTTCAGCAGCTACTGTGAAGGTGTATTGTACACCATTAGTAAGATCACCAATTATGGTAGTGAGTGAAGGTGCAGAAACAGTTTGGGAAGATACGCCATTATTATCAGCTGGAGAAATTGTTATGGTGTAACCAGTAATTGCTTCACCACCAGAAGATGGTTGAGTCCAAACAAGTTCTACTAGTCCATTACCACTAGTAGCTCTTTCAATATTTGGAATTCCAGGAACAGTTGCAGGTTTTGCAGTTTCAATATTAGATACAGGACCAGTTCCTACAGAGTTAATAGCTGAAATTGTAAATTCGTATGTATTACCATTAGTTAATGAATCAACAATTGCAGTTGTTGCAGTACTTTGTCCAGTTTCAACAAAGGTCTCCCAAGGTGCACCTGAATTTAATACTCTAAACTGAATTTCATAATCAACAATTGCATCACCACCATTATCAATTGCATCTCCAGCAGCATTTAATGGAGCACTCCAAATTAGTGAAACAGTAGTATCACCTCTATTAGCCTCAGTAAGTGTTGGAGCTCCTGGAACAGTTGCAGGTGTTGCAGTGTCAGTATCTGAAGGAGTACTTGAACCAGCGGCATTAACTGCAACGACTCTAAATGTATAAAGTGAACCATTAGCAAGTCCATCAATTACAGTAGTGATAGGATCATCAGTTGGAGTAATGTTGTCTTTGATTGATGTATCTATAACATAATTATCAATGGAGTATTCTACAACATATTTTGTAATAATTGAGCCGCCATTAAATCCTGGGGCATTCCATTCAAGAGTAACTTCACCGTTACCTCGTGTTGCAACAAGATCAGTTGGTGCATTAGATACAGTGAATGGAACTGCATCTACAGTATTAGAATATGGACTGGAATTTGCATCACTGTTTGCTATAACTCTAAATGAATAAGATTCACCATTAATCAGTGGAGATACAGTTTCAGATATTGAAGTAACACTTGCATCTGGGGCAGTTATGGTGATTATTTGAATATCGTTTTTGAAGTTATCAGATGAATATTCCAAATCATATGTAGTTACAGGGGCACCATCTGCAGTTGATGAATCCCAAGTTACAGTTACTGTAATATCAGAACCAGCAACATTAGTGATTACAGGAGCTGATGGAGGACCTGCAGGTGTTTCTTCAACTATTGGTGATGAAGCAGCACCATTACCAACATCGTTATGTGCAATTACTTGGAATTCATAAACTGAACCATTTGATAGACCACTAATTTCTTTGAAAGTGTCAAGACTTTGTCCTGTGGCATCAGTCCATGAAGTAGTTCCCTGTACTCTGTATTGTACAAGATAATAATCAAGATCAGCACCACCATCTTGCTCTGGTGCAGTCCAATCAAGTCGGACTGAAGTATTTCCAGATTGAGTCACAACATTAGTTGGGGCTCCAGGAACAGTTGCAGGAGTTAATTCAATTGTATCAGATGTTGGGCCATTTCCTTGCAAGTTGTGTGCATATACTCTAAACTTGTAAGGAGTACCGTTTGCCAAATTCTCAACATCAGATGTGATAAATGGAGGGTCTCCAGTAGCAATCGGATTGTCAACTTGGGAAGTTAACGTAGTTGCAAAGTCATCTGAAGAGTATTCAATAACATAATAGTCAATTGTGGAGCCACCATCAAATGGAACAAACCAAGATAGTGTTACTTCTCCACTGCCACGTACTGCTGCAAGTCCAGTTACTTGACTTGGAGTTGAAACAGGAATTGCCGATTCAACATTAGATGATAAAAGACTATCACCAATAACGTTTGTAGAGAATACTCTAAAGTAGTAAGTATCACCATTAAGCAAACCAGTTACAGTAAAGGTTGTAGATAGGGATTCATCATCGCCAATAGTTTCAGAACCTAAAGTAGTTGCAAAGTCACTAACAGTAGACCATTCAAGACGATACGATGTAATTGGTTCACCACCATCAGATGGAGTATTCCAATCTACTTTGATTTGTGTATCACCAGATGTTAAAGTAGTAATAGTTGGACTAGATGGGTTGGTAGCTGGTTTTGCAGTATCAGTATCAGATGCAGCACTAGTACCAGCAGTATTAACTGCCTTTACTTGGAAGGTATAGGTAACTCCATTTGTCAATCCATCAACGGTTGTTGAAACTAATTCTGCAGGATCAGCAGGTGCTGAAACAGTAACTGATGAAGGAGTATCTCCAAATACGCCAGCAGGATCATCAGTATATTCTACAATGTATGATGTGATTGGAGCACCGCCAGTAACATCAGGTCCAAGCCAAGTAAGTGCGACTTCACCATTGCCTCGTGTTGCTGCCAAATTAGTTGGAACTCCAGATGTAGATGCAGGAGTTGTAGTAACTGAATCAGATGGATCACTTCCAGGAACTACTCCGTTGTATGCAATTACTCTAAAGTGGTATTCTAATCCATTAGATAGAGGAGTAACTATAATTTCAAGAGCAGTAGAATCAGCACCATCATCAAATGGAGTCCAATTGGTTCCATCAGTGCTATATTCTGCATTATAATCAACAATTGTTGCACCACCATTATCTCCAGGTGGATCAAATGTTAGAGTAACAAATTCATCACCAGGAGTTGCTACAAGGTTAAGTGGTTTATCTGGAACAGTTGCAGGTGTTGTGTCTCTAATAGCAGATTTATCACCATAATCAACACTGTTTGTAGCAGAGACTACAAAGTAGTAAGTTACACCATTATCCAAACCAGTTACAGTAGTTGCAAGTGTACTACTAGAAACAACTTTGGAGCCAGAGAATACTCCATTGTTTGCATCAGTTTCACTTGTAGTGTATTCTACAAGATATCCAGTAATTGGAGTACCACCAGTACTTGGTTCAGACCATGTCAAATCAACAGCACCATTTGCAGAAATAATTGAATTAATTACAGGTGCATCAGGTACATCAAATGTTGTTGCACTACCAGTACCAGATGCATCGCCAGGACCTGCTTCAGTAATTGCAGTCACCTTGTAAGTGTACAAAGTACCTCTAAGCAAACCAGTGTCATGATAAATCAAATCAGCATTTTCAGTATCATCAACTATTGTAGCAAAGGCACCATTTTCTATAGAACGTTCAATCTGATATCCTAAAACAGTACCACCGCCAAGTTCTATAGGTTCTGACCATGTCAAATCAATTGCAATGTCAGATATTGGGGTTACAGAATCAATTACAGGTGCATTAGATGTTGTAGCTGGTTTTGCTTCTGCAATGTTTGATGTAGGTCCAGTTCCAATAATGTTTTTAGCAGATACTTGGAATTCGTATGTTTTACCATTTGTTAATAGATTAACAACAGTTGGTTGAGGAGTTGCAATCACACCATCAGTAAATACAATCCAATCAGTGTCACCCTTTTCTCTATATTCTACAGTATAATCAGTAATAGATTCACCACCATCACCTAGAGGATCTGATGGGACTTGCCAGGTTAATGTTACAGATGAATCTCCAAATGTTGCAGTTAATTGTTCAGGTGCTTTTGGAATTGTTGCAGGTGTTGCAGTTTCAGGGTTTGAAGCAGGACTGTTACCAAGTGCATTTGTTGCAATAATTGTAAATGTATACAAAACACCATTGTTTAGAGAACCAATTGTAGCTTGAGTTGCTAGTGGCTCATCATTACCAATAATTTCACTTTGAGATGCTCCTCCTGCAGGAGTGTATGTAATGGTGTATAATGTAATTGAAGAACCTCCATCAGATGGTAAAGTCCAATCAAGAGAAACTGATTGATCACCACGTACTGGAGTATCTAGTACTGGTGCAGATGGTTTAGCAGCTGGAGTTGCAGAGATAGGAATAGATGAATCACTTGGACCGTTTGCATTAGATGCTATTACACTAAAGGTGTATTCTACTCCATTAGTTAATCCACCAATGGTTACAGTGGTACCAAATGTGTTATCAACAAGAATTACTGGTTGTACTTCAGAACCTGTTGGAGTGTATGAAACTGAATAAGATACAATCGGAGAACCTCCATCAAAGTTAGCAGTCCAGGACAAAGTAGATGATGAATCATTATCGCTTGTTGCTGAATCAAGTGTTGGTGCTAGAGGTACAGTAGATGATGTTGCAGGGACTTCACCGGATGCAATACTAGTATCATCATCAATTGCATCTTCTGGAACATCAGCCTCATTGTGTGCTAGAACTCTAAACTTGTATTCTACACCATTATCTAATCCTCCAACAGTAGTAGATGTTGCCAATGGATCTTCACCAACAGGAATCACTTCATGAGTTTGAATAGTTGTAAAGTCATCAGTAGAATATTGTACAGTGTATTTTACAAGAGGATCTCCACCATCATCAACAGGTTCAGTCCAAGATAATGAAACGGATTGGTTGCCAGTACCAGTTACTGTAAGACCAGTTGGAGCCGATGGGTTAGTTGATGGGATTGCAGTAAGTGGGTTTGATGAGTCACTGGTGGCAACAATATTGCTTGCAGTGATGGTAAAGGAGTATTCAATGCCATTAGTTAGACCAGAGATAGTAGCTGTTGTTGCAAGCGGACTACCAGAAATGGCTACTGGTTGTGCTTCAGAGCCTACTGGAGTATATGAAATGGAATAAGATACAATGGAGGAGCCACCGTCAGAATTAGCAGTCCAGGATAAAACAGATGATGAATCATCATCGCTTTTTGCTGAATCAAGTGTTGGTGCATCAGGAGCTGCTGCAGGAGTTGCAGTGTCTTCATTTGATGAACCGCTTTCACCAGCAGAGTTTGTTGCAGTTACAACAAAGGTGTATGTTTCACCATTAGTTAATCCAGTAATAGTAGTTGTAGTTACTGGAGGGGTATTAGCATCAACGCCGGTAATTTCGATAGAATCAAAGATATTTGAATCAAAGGTGTTACCTACAGACCATTTTACAGTGTAAGAAGTAATTTCTGCACCACCATTACTAGTAGGAACTTCCCAGTTAACTAGAACTTGACCTGTTTGTGGTGTTGCATCAAGGTTTTGCGGAGCTGATGGGGCAGTTGCAGGAATTGCAGTAACTGAATCAGATTCATCACCTGGACCTACATCATTTTCAGCATAAACCTCAAAGTAGTACGGAGTACCATTTGCCAATCCATCAACTACAACAGATAATATAGTTGCATCAATAGTTTGGATTTCAGTCCAAGCAGATTCAGATGTACGATATTTTACAACATAGAATTCAATTGCAGAACCACCATCATCAACAGTAGTACCACCGTCATTTGATGGAGCAGTCCAAGTTATAGTCACCTGATTGCTTGCAGGATCGGCTACAACATTTAATGGAATTCCAGGTACTGTTGCAGGGGTTTGAGATAATTCATTTGATGAAATACTTTCACCAACATCATTTGTTACGAAAACTCTGAAATAATATGTAATACCATTAGTTAGACCAGGTACAGGAGTACTAGTTGCAGCAGGATCAATAATTGTAAAGTCAGCTACAATTGCTGTAAAGTCTTGAGCAGTAGAAGCTTCAATTCTGAATGAGTCAATACTATCACCACCATCTCCATTTGGAGTCCAAGTTAGAGTAACTGATGTGTCACCTCTTTCTGCAGTGTTAAGGGTTGGAGCATCAGGGAATGTAGCAGGAGTTACAGATACAGGAGTAGATGCTACACTAGAACCATATGCATTATGTGAATAAACTCTGAATTGGTAAATATCTCCATTTACCAATCCAGTAGCAGTTGTGGTGTATGTGGTTAGAGGATTAGTTGCAGGAGGACTAACAGTTACAGTAGTACTTGAAATATCAACAAAGTTGTTGGATGACCATTCTACTGTGAATTGAGTTAGTAAATCACCACCATCATCTGCAGAAGCCTTCCAATCAAGTTTTACTTGTTGATTACCTCTAATTGCTGCCACGATAGTTGGGGCTTCAGGAGTAGTTGCAGGAGTAACAAGAGTTGGGTCAGATGGGACACTAGTTAGATTATTGTCATTAGTTGCAGTAATTGTAAATGAGTATTGATGTCCATTAGTTAGACCAGTGATGGTATGAGATGTTTCAAGAGGATCAATTTGGATAGTTTGTTCATCATTATTTATGTCAATATATGTAATTGTATAATATAGAATTGCGCCACTGTCATTTAATTCAGGTGCAATCCAGGATAAAGTAACCTGTCTATCACCAACTAATGGGACAAGAGGATCCATCTTGTCTGGTGCACCTAATGGAGTTACAAGAACAGGTGTAGAGGTAATACTAGTGAGTGGAACGCCGTTAGTTGCAGTAATTGTAAAGGAGTATTCATGATTGTTTGTCAAACCAGTGATTGTGGCAGTAGTAGTTGGAGCATTTATTGTGGCAGATTGCTCTATACCATCAATATCATCATAAGTGATAGTATAAGTTACAACATCACCACTGTTGTTAAGACCAGGTTCGCTCCAAATGAAAGAGACTTGTTTGTCACCAGCAGTTGGTGAAAGATCATTAATCGTATCAGGTGCACCTAGTGGAGTTACAATAGCTGAATTTGAAACAGTGCTTGTATTTCCATTAACATTGGTTGATGTGATAGTAAATGAATATTCAATTCCATTAGTTAGACTAGAAATTGTTGTTTGTTCAGCAGGTGCATTAATTTGGACAGTCTTCAAAATTCCATTATCATCATTGTAAGAGATTGTGTAAAAGTTAATTGCGCCACTGCCATCTAATGCAGGAGCAGTCCAGGTAAGAACAGTAGATTTGTCAGCAACAGTTGCAGCAAGATCATTAATTGCATCAGGTGCACCTAGTGGAATTACAGTGATAGTTGCAGGGATGCTAGTTAGAGGGACACCATTAGTTGCAGTAACTGAGAATGTGTATGGATTACCATTAGTTAGACCAGTAATTGTTGCAGTAGTAGTTGGTTCAGTAACTGTAATGGTTTGTACTACTCCATTATCATCAGTATAGGTGATTG
>JAESUG010000184.1 GCA_016763185.1 Robiginitomaculum sp.
TCAGGAATATTCTGAATGGTAGAAAAGTCACCTTCAGAGTTTGTAGATAATTTAAGATTAATCTCAGTACCATCAGGTGTAAGTACATCTAGGAATGCAACTTGTCTTGTATCAACATCGTAGATAGTACCAAATACTCGGATAGTATCAGGGATTGAGACATCCATAGCAAACAATCCAGCAGATGAACCAGATGTGATTTTGGTTGCATGGTGGTTAAATGGCATTGTTGGGTTTTCAAGTAATCTTGCATCAGTGATTGGGTCTCCACTTACTTCTACAAGCATTGTACTATGATATTGTTCCTCAAGAATATCATAGATAGTGTAATAGTCAGTATCCTCAATTGTTGTAGAATAAGAATTATCCTGGAAGATAAAGTTACTCTTGAATAGTCCATCAAATCCAGATATCGCGTCACCACTAATTATAGTCCTAATGGATTCATCATGATTTGTCCATTCAATTTCATTATCTGATAGGGTTATCGCATATGGAGAAATACATACTTCACAGTTATTTGGTGCAGATTCTACAACATAGAAATTAGTATCAGTAGTACTTTTTGCATCACTTGTACCAGTTATTTGTTCTAATCCTGGGATATAATCAGAGACTCTCAAGATTTCATATGCAACAACTTCAGCTCTTGCACGATGAGAGTTCCAAGCATTTACGTTAATGGTAGATGTATCCATTTCTTTTTCAAACGTCATATCAAATAACACCCAAAGGATGGTATCTTCAATTCTAAAAGAGACATTAACATCAGATAATAATCCAGTTGGATCAACTACTGAAAATTCTTCGACTTCATCAGTGTGATCATATAAGATGTAAGTATCACTGTCTTCACTTTCATATGCAACACCATGTAAGTTCAGAAACAATCCAACATGTTCAACTGATTGAGGTCCATTGTAATCAAATATTCTTACTGCAATTTGTGAACGTTCACCAACATTAAGGGTAGTAGTTGGGAGAGTTTGACTATATTCAGGTAATGATTGGTAACTACCAATCTTTGAGAAAACTAACTGTCCATCGTCATTTAGTTCTGGTGCTCCAAATGAATACATTGCAAGTCCAGTGATAAGTGGTGGAATTGGCACATTGCCTAGACTACCTACTGCAAGACCTGCAGCCCCAACTGCAAACTTTGAGTTAATTGCATTAACACCATAAGTGGAAAAGTGAGGTAGTGATGAAGTGTATGCACATGCACTAGTAGTATCACCAGATGTAGCTCTAACTATGGTAATATCAGTAAAGACAGTTTCGTTATTATCTGTGATAAAGAAAACTTGAGGTTCTGGACACTGGAAGTCAGTTGTCTTAATATTTGTAGGAACAGTTGGGTGAATAGAACCATCTTTTGGACCCATCAAGAAATTAACTTCAATTGACTCAAAGTCGTCAGCATCATCTACAGTTCCAACACCTGCAGTAACAGTTGTACCAGTTGATGCAGGACCAGTTCCTTCAGAGTTTACAGCAGCTACTCTGAATTGATATGCATTACCATCAGTAAGTGAAGTTACAGTGGCAGAAAGTCCAGTGCCAGTACCATCTGCAAATGTAGTAAATGTTGCTCCACTATCAGAACTAACTTTAACAATATAATCAGTGATTGCTGCACCGCCAGTACTAGATGGAGCAGCCCAAGATAATGCAACTTCTCCAGCTGCTGGTACTGCCTTTACACTTCTAGGTTCAGTAGGTATCGTTAATGGAGTTACAGTTACAGTTGGAGATGATGCACTAGAGCCGATAGTATTTACAGCATAGACTCTAAGTGTGTACTCAACGCCATTTTGTACATTGGTACTTGCAGTAATTGATGTCTTGGTGTTAGTACCATCAGTTAAAGGATTCCAATTAGTGCCGCCATCTGTACTATACTGGATAAAGTAATCTTCAATAGCAACCCCGCCATCATTTGCAGGTGCACTCCATGAGAGAACATACTTTGATGGTAGTGATGTAGCTGTCATTCCAGAAGGAGCATCAGGTACAGAATGAGTAGTAGCTTGTGAACCACTAGATGCAGTACCAACTGTATCAGTACCAGTAATTCCAGATACTCGGTAAGAGTAAGTGGTACCACCAAATAATCCTGTATCAGAATAGGTAGTGGCAGTTGAACCAGTGTTAGTTACCAGTACTGCCCAATTAGTATCAAGAAGTGTTCCAAATTGTCTTTCAATTTGATATCCAGTAATGGTTGCACCACCTGGAGCAGTCCATGAGAGATTAATTTGAGCAGTGGATGTTGCAATAGTACTCAATCCACTTGGTTTATCAGCAGCTGTAGTTGGAGTTTCACTTACAAGATCTGATGAATGCACAGTTCCTGCAGAATTGACTGCAAAGACACGGAAGATGTAGGAAGTATCATCGACAAGACCAGTTACGGTAGCAGTAGTTCCAATACCAGTGCCATCTGCAAATGTATTCCACAACTGAAGATCAGTAGAATAGTGAATAAGGTAATCAGTTACAGCAGAACCACCGTCATTAGATGGTGCACTCCAAGTTAGGACTACCTCTCCGGATGCACCAAGAGATGCAGTAACGCTAAGTGGTTTAGATGGAACATCAAGTGGGACTGCACTAGCAGGGTCAGATGCAGTTGCAGATGCACCTTTAGAATTAATTGCATATACTTGGTAATGATAGGTTTGACCGTTTGTGAGACCACCTTCAGTATAACTAGTACTAGTTGATTTTGTATTGGCATCAAGAATAGACCAAATAGTACCACCATCAGTACTTTTCTCTATCTTGTATCCGGAAATATCTGCACCACCAGTGTTAGTTGGAGCATTCCAGGAGAGATTGATTTGAGTAGATTTTGGAGATACCGCAGATAGACTTGTTGGGGCATCTGGAAGTGTAGCAGTGTTTGCAGATTCAGAGACAAAAGATAATTCGAATTTAAGATACATGTCTGCACCTTGAGTAACTCCGTCAGGTGCAGCTTTCTGGAATGTTGAAGACATGGTAAATGAAGACATGCCATCTTTTGGTTTAATCTTTAGACCAGTCATCTTTCCACCATTGTCTAATGA
>JAESUG010000185.1 GCA_016763185.1 Robiginitomaculum sp.
TGTCCCCGAATTTAGCGCCGATGAAACGTTGCAAAATGCCCAAGGCGCATTGCTGGCGCACCATAAAGACATGTTGTGCCGCGCAATAAGCGGAAAATCGTTTACCGGTGAGGTAAACTTGTTTGTTCTAAAAGTAGGAGAAAAGGGTAAAAGAGTTTGCCTGATCCGCAAGTTCGCCAATGAGACCACGGGCGCGCCACTGCAGGTTCAACCTGCTGTTGGCTCAAACAATGCCCAGGAACAATTTCTGGCGATGATGAGCCATGAGCTACGCACCCCAATGAACGCGGTATTGGGCATGGCGCGGCATTTGCTCGGCAGCAAGCTGGATGAGGAACAGCTTGAAAGTGTCGAAACCATTTTGGAAGCGGGTGATATGATGATGTCACTGCTGAATAATTTGTTGGATAAATCCAAAATGGACGCTGGCAAGATGTCTTTGGAAGTCGTCGAGGTTGATTTGCGCGATCTATTGCGCAAAATAGAACGGTTATGGCGACCAACGATTGAGCAAAATAGTGTTATGTTTTCCCTGCAAATTGCTGATGATATACCGACTATGATCAGAGCTGACCCTATGCGAATTCGGCAAATTTTGTCCAATTTGCTTGCAAACGCTGCCAAGTTCACCAAAAATGGATCCGTTACTTTGGAGGTGGATGCGACTCTCGGGGTGGATGAGCGTGTCGAGCTTAATTTTGCGGTCCGTGATACCGGTATTGGTATGGACAAAGAATTACAAAGCCGGTTGTTTGGCGCGTATGAGCAGGCCAATACCAACGGCCAATATGGTGGAACTGGGCTTGGGTTATCAATATCGCGCCAGTTGGCTCAGATAATGGGCGGTGACATTCGGGTTGAATCTAAACCGGGCATCGGCTCCGTGTTTCATTTTTGTGCTGGTTTCGCAACGTCAATCACACAGAACCCGCAAGAAATAAAAGCTGAGATGGCGCACGATGAACCGATCGCTTCAACACCAACGGTTCCGACACCAACGAAACCTACCGCAGATGAAGAAAGCTTGCGAATTTTAGCAGTGGAAGATAATCCAATTAACCAACGGGTGTTAGCCGCATTTTTGCGGCCAACTGGCGGTACCGTGGTGTGGGCGAACAATGGCCAAGAGGCCTTGGATCATTTGGCTGTGGCCCATTTTGATGTGGTGCTAATGGATATTCAAATGCCGGTTTTAGATGGCTTAGAAGCCACCAAAGCATTGCGAGCTAGTGGTGGTCCTAATGTTGGGGTGCCGGTGATTGCGATGACCGCCAATGCGATGCTGGGCGACCGTGAAACTTGCTTAGCCGCCGGGATGGATGAATATGTTTCCAAACCAATTGATCCAAAGACCTTGTACCGGGCGATCTCAAAATTGGTTGATCAAGCGCGTGCCAAAGCCCCAATGACAGATGCTGCGAAACAGGCTTTTCAATAAAGCGTTTCTATATTGGTCATTTAAGGTCTTTCGCCAATTGGCTCTCGACAAACCGCTTTGTTCGGTTCAATTTGCCGCAAGGTAGGTCATCCAGATCACCAAAATTTAGATTGTAGGAGCGTTTTATGGCAGAAGAACCAGAGCGTGTAACCATTTTGGCCAAGAGCTTTACCGAGGCAGCGATGGAGTTTCATCGTTCAAAAATGTCGGCGCGCGGTTATCGCATGGAAGGCCGAATTGAACCTCATTTGTTTCAAGTTGTTGATGGATTGGAGCCAGCAAAAGATATGTTTGATGGCACACCGTATTTTGCCGTAACATTTGTTCGCAAGGGCAGTTGATGGGCGAAGAAACTCCGCACCAAACCGCGCACCGAATTGTCACCGAGTTGGCCGAGCTCTATGAGCAAGCCACGGGGCGATTACGCGCGGCTTTAGTTAGCTATCTCGACAAAGGAATTGTGCCTGAGCTACAGGCGCGCCGTTCTGGTGTTTTTACGTATCCGGAATTGCGCCTGAGCTATGACCCCAATGGCAAGCCACCGGTGTTTTCACGATCATTTGCCAAGCTTTCAGAACCGGGCGTCTATGTAACTACCATTACCGAACCGGAATTGTTTCGTGATTATCTCGAAGAACAGCTGATTTTGCTGTTAAGCGATTACCAGATTGAGCTTGAGGTTCGGGTGTCATCGGTTGAAATTCCATATTCATATGTGTTGGATGGTTCTGATGATCTGAACATGGAAAATGCCGACCCAGGCGAACTGGCGCGGTTGTTTCCGTTTGCTGATCTGGCGTTCATTGGCGATGAAATTGCCGATGGCGAGTTTGTTTCCACCGACGGCACCCGGCCTTTGGCTTTGTTTGACGGACCGCGTACTGATTTATCTTTGCACCGGCTTTATCATTATACCGGCACGCCATTTGAGCATATTCAACAGTTTATCTTGTTCACCAATTATCACCGCTATGTAGATGAGTTCATCAGTTGGGGTTTGCAACAATTACGCGAAGGCGATGAATATACCGAACTGTCCGTTGCCGGGTTTGTCACTGTCGATAAACACACAAAAAATGCAGAAAAAATTATTGCCAACACGCCATGGCATAAATACCAGATGCCGGCCTATCATTTGCGCGCCAAAGACGGGCGCGGCATTACCTTGGTCAATATCGGCGTTGGGCCAACCAATGCCAAAACTATTACCGAGCATTTGGCGGTGCTGCGGCCACAATGTTGGTTGATGATCGGCCATTGTGGGGGGCTTCGGCGCTCACAACGGTTGGGGGATTATGTATTGGCCCATGCTTATCACCGTAATGATCATGTGTTGGATGATGTGCTGCCGTTAGATATTCCGATCCCGGCTTTGGCCGAAATTCAAGTGGCCTTGGCCGAAGCTACTGCACGGGTGTCGGGCGAGGGGATGGATAAAGTAAAAACCCGGCTTCGAACTGGGACCGTGGTTTCCAAAGACGATCGAAATTGGGAATTGCGCTATACGCAAGAAGCTAAAATGATCAACCGGTCGCGGGCAATTGCGGTTGATCTTGAATCAGCGACCATCGCCGCTAACGGTTTTCGATTTCGAGTGCCCTATGGCACGTTGTTGTGTGTTTCGGACAAGCCATTGCACGGCGAGATTAAATTACCTGGTGCGGCCAATTTGTTTTACCAAAAATCAGTACGCGAGCACATGTTGATCGGGTTCGAAGCAATAAATATTTTAAAAAACGATGTGGATAATAGCCTGCATAGCCGCAAACTACGCGCCTTTGAAGAGCCGCCATTTCGATGAAACCGGGTCGAATATTTCAATCACCAGAAGTTCGCAATTTACGCGACTTTGGTGGTTGGCGAACCACCAGCGACAGAAAATTAGCCAGCGGACGATTGTTGCGATCGGGGCATTGGGCCGATAGCAAACAACATGCTCACGGATTATTACGGCAATTGAACCCCGATGTTTTTGTTGATTTACGCCGTCCAGCCGAGCGAAAGTATCAACCTAGTGTCTTGCCGGACGACGTCGCCATCGAAGTGTTGGCCAGTCCCGGCGGCGATCAACGCGAACCGCCACATGTTCGTTTTTTACGCGAAGGCAATCTGACCAAAGCCAGTGTCCGAGCCTATATGCACAGCGCTTATCGACGGATCCCAACGGAGACCCATCATTTGTCGCTGTTTCGACAAACGATTTTGCAGTTGAATGAAGGTAAAACGGTGCTGATCCATTGCGCCGCTGGCAAAGATCGCACGGGTATCTTAGCGGCATTGATCCTTGGGCTTTTGGAAGTTTCGCAAGATACGATTATGGAAGATTACCTATTGACCAATGATGCGGTCGATATTGAGGGGCTTTTACCGGTGATTACGGCGCAAATTTCCAAACGTTTAGATATACAGATCGCAGCAGATGTTTTGTATCCGATGCTAGGTGTTGAGGCCGATTTTCTGCTAGAAGCGCAAAAAGTAATCGGTGATCCAATGGTTTTTGCAAAAACCAAATTGGACTTGAGCGCGGATGACATTGCCCAATTACAAAACAGCTTGCTGGTAAGCAATTAGAGATCTGGCCTGCAAATGACACAAAGCTCTAAAATTTTTGTGTTGGACATTCCCTGGCGCGAGCCATTGGATGCGTTTGCCCCTTTGGCGCAGGAGCCTTGGGCTTTGGCCTTTATCTCCAGCGGCTGCTTGGCGCAAGCTCGTTGGTCTATCTTATGTGCACAGCCCGACGAGGTGATCATTGCGGATGGTGCCGATGTGTTGTCCGGCTTGTCAAAAATGCAACGGCCCCTAGCACCCAGCAAACAAATTGCCCATTTCCCGTTTGTCGGCGGATTGGCTGGCTTGTTGAGTTATGAGCTGGGCGCAAAGCTTGAAAATTTAGCGGTAATTGGGGGCAGCATTTGGCCGGATATGGCTTTTGGCAATTATCCTTGTTGTGCATTATTTGATCACCAAACCAGCAAAGCATGGGTTGTCGGCCCGGATCAAATACTGGCTAAGCGCTTTGCTTCGTGCTTGGGCCAGCAACGGATAAAATTCCCGAAAGCGCCAGTGCTGAGCGATTTTCGCCTTGGCGAAACCGACGAAGAAATATTGGATAAAATACGGCGCACCATCGACTATATTCATGCAGGGGATATTTTTCAGGCCAATATCAGTCGTTCATTTTTGGCAAATTTACCATCATGTGTCACGCCATTTGAACTGTTTGGGCAATTGGTCGAAAAAAGTGCGGCACCGTTTTGTGTGTACTTTCGGCTTGATGAGGGACGAGCGGTATTGTCAAGCTCGCCGGAGCGCTTCATCGAGATTGATGGTCATGGCACCATCCAAACCCATCCCATTAAAGGCACCCGGCCACGGGGGCGTACCCAGTCCAAAGATATCCAACTGGCCAAGCAATTGCAAAATAGTACCAAGGACAGGGCAGAAAACTTGATGATTGTTGATCTGATGCGCAATGATTTATCGCGGGTGTGCATGCCAGGTTCAGTCACCGTACCGGAGTTATTTACCTTGCAATCCTATGCTAATGTTCATCATCTGGTTTCAACCATTCGCGGAAAACTACGCCAAGACGTGATAGCAACAGACGTGTTGCGTGCCATTTTTCCACCGGGGTCAATTACGGGTGCCCCTAAAATTCGAGCCATGCAAATTATTAGCGAGCTGGAACAAACCGCTCGCGGTCCGTATTGTGGCACCCTTGGGTTTATGTCGCGCCATTTTCGAGCGGACTTTAATGTGTTGATCCGAACCATGCGCCTTGAACGGGCACAGAACCAAAATTGGGACGTAGTATTTCGGGCCGGTGGTGGCATTGTAGCTGATTCGGATCCGGCTAGAGAAATTCAGGAAATGATCGACAAAGCCAGTATTTTCACGGCCCTTGCAGGGGGTAGGCCATGACAAAAGTTAACGAAATGGTTTGGCTAAATGGCCAAATTTGTGCGGCGACTGATGTAATTTGGTCGCTGGATGACCGTGGACTAAGTTTGGGTGATGGTTTGTTTGAGACCCTACAAATACGTAATGGCGCGGCTAGATTGTTTGCTAGCCATTGGCAAAGACTACAAGCATCGGCATATGCGTTAGGCTTTGGCGAACTTGGGGCTAGTGAACCAGCTAGCAACGCCATTGCTCAATGCGCAAAGCTGTGCGGCATCACCCATGGCAGCGCCAGAATTTTATTAAGCCGGGGGGCAGGGCCGCGCGGGCTGGGATTTAATGCCGAGATGCAAACTCAGATGTTGATCCGGGTGTTTGCGCCAAGCCCGCCATCAAACCAACCCTTACGGCTCGCCTTAAGTACAGTTCGGCGGCATCTTAGCAATCCGAGCTGTCAGCATAAAACCATCAGCCATATAGACATGCTTCTATCGCGACAAATGCAACACGAAGGTGCGACGGGTAATGAAAGCTTGCTGCTTGATACGCGCGGCAAAGTGTCGTCGGCTGGTTGTGGTAATTTATTTTGGATCAAAGGCCGAAACATTTATACGCCGTCATTGGGTTGTGCTATTTTGCCCGGAACAACTCGAGCGCGGGTGCTCGAGTTTGCCTCAGAGCTGGGGTTCTTCATCTATGAGGGTGCCTATTGGCCAGCGGTTTTGGCGACATCGGAAGCCGTGTTTATCAGCAATGCAATATTGGGTTTGCGCGCCATTCATGTTGTGGATTTAGGCGGCGGAAACGTATCTACCTATCCGCAAAACCACCCGGTGTTACTGCGCCTACAACAATTTGAACAGGCGATGGACAGCGCAAACCTTTAGAAGGTTTATGGACCAATGACTTCGGCAGAGCGACGGGGCCGTAAATAAAATGTGTCTTCTAGTGAAATGCTGGTGTTTAAAAAAGAACCGACCACGCTGTCATAATCATAACTGACTTCAGACATGATGATACTGGTGTCGGGCTGTAAAATACCCGATGGCGCGCTAATCGTAGACCCCGGAGCTCGCCCGCCGATGCCGTGGCCTTCGGACCAGACAACAGTTACTTCACCGTCGGCATCCATTTTTATACTGGTGATCCGCATTTGTAAGGGGTCAACACTATACGGTGTTAAAATAGTAGAGGCGGCCAAGAATATATCGTCAATTTCATCGTCGGTAATGACATCATCTTGCGCAACTAGGTCGGCGATAGCGCTGGCGGTTTGGGTGACTTTGCGGTCGGCGGTAAGCAGTAGATTGATCTCAATTGACCCCAATAACATGGCAATCATCACCGGGGCAATTAGCGCAAATTCAATCGCGGAAACGCCGCGCTGTTCTTGGATGAAATATGCAATCCATTTGCCGATACGAGAGGGAAGAAAACGCATATCTATATCTCTCCAAACGGTTCATTGCGAAATGCCGCGGTGGCCGTAAGCAAGCGCCGATTTCCACTTAAATTGGCAAAAACGGTTGAGATCATCGGGGTGTTTAATTGCCAAACATAAAACACTTGGACCACGACAATGTCGCCTGCTTCTCCGGCATTATAACTAAAGCTTCCATTGTCGAGCTCTTCGTTATCAATCGGGGAGGTCATGTCCACAGCGTCAAAGTCTTCAAAGGTACGCACATCAATATACACATTACCAGCGCAGGGGATGAGCGCGTTCATTTCTGAGCAAACTTCTGCTAAGAAATCACCCGCTGACAATCCAGCCGTTTGTGCCTCGCCGGTGCGAATATTGCGGGCCGCCTCCATGGTGGCGTGTTCTACGGTTATGGAGACAAAAAACACTAATGTAATCTCAAGCATCGCAAATAATAAGAAGAAAAATGGAGCCGCGATCAGTGCAAATTCTACCGCAGTGGCACCTTTCTCAGCGCGACGAAATCGTGCCAAAAACAAAGATACACGTCTAGAAGCAAATTGACTATTCATGTTCGGCTCAAACCAATGTGATGCGAAATTGCATGCATAAGCCAAGGATTTGACCATGAAAGGCTTAAATCGAGAATAAAGGGGATGCTTAATAGATCGTAAAGCTAAGCTTTCGCGATCATCAGCTAGTTGTAAATTTAGTTTTGTGTCGCAGCACTCGTGCCTTCATCGGCTTTGGTTGTTCGTTGGGTCAGTATCCGGTCAAATGTTTCTGTATCGTCGCCGATGCCCAGCACTGGCTCGCAGCCCGTGCTACACAAATAGCTTCGTTGATTACCGCCGCGGTGTAATGTCAATCTGGAGTTGGAGGGTAAAACTTGTAGGTCGCGATTGATGATGGTTTTGCCATCGGCATCAATCGCGATGAAATTGGTGGCACCGAAAGTTTTGCCAGTAATGAACAGTAACTGGCCGTTATGTACGGTCGCATCTGCAATCGCTGAATTGCCAACAATGACCGCAACTGCCGGACGCGAAAGATGTAAAACGCCAGCGTGATCCACCGCAACCTCAAATGCATCAGCCCAAGTCGGCGCGGGTAAAAGGATAAAGACACTGGCGACAAGAATAGCTCTAATTTTCATGATCTGGACCGTATAACCTTGTGATACAACTGATATATAGGTCTTTGATACCTTGCTAATCGTAAATGACCTCTAAACTTTATGCAGGTTAGCCTTACGAATACGGGTACTCTATAGATAGCCAAATCCACCTGATATTTTTAGTAAAACAATTTAGAGAACATTTACCATGCTTGCTAACTTGGCTTTAAGCGCCACGGGGTACGTTGATATCAGGTTCGGTATACACAGGGCCGGGAAGCCTTGCGAACTAA
>JAESUG010000018.1 GCA_016763185.1 Robiginitomaculum sp.
ATATGCCAATGATTTGGCTATCTGAATATCTCGATTTCTTCATAATAAAATCTCCTTCGTTAAAGTACGAGAAAATTCTACTTATGAGCACCCTTAAATATCGGGGGTATTACCGCTCCTGTTCGAATAAAAATCATGCAAGAAGGGTTTAGCTGGACATTACGACATTCAACAGTCGAGGTAAAATGGGCTGGGGTTGATCATATTTTGGAAATGAATGATGCCACGGTCTTCACAGTTGGCTGGGTCGGGTATTATATTCCAAACCGCCTATTTGACGATGAAGCTGCCAAACTAGCCTTTACAGAAAAATGCACTGTTTTTATTGCCGAAGCCAAAGCTAGTAATGCCTCGCCCTAATCAATGACAAATGAGCATTGTAAGTTTCGACAATGGGTGTACCAAGTTTTTACTAAGAAGCACCCCCTCCGGTGGCTTCGGAGAATTTATACGAAGAGGCTCCCCCCTCCACCCCCTTCGGGCGCACCTCCCCCGCAAGCAGGGGAGGAAAACAAAGAAAACAAAAAGCCACACTACCTCTTTCCTCCCCTGCTTGCGGGGGAGGTGGGCGCATAGCGCTCGGAGGGGGGAGCCTCTTAAGAAAGATTTGGCAAAGCTGGCAGCAACAAGTACCACTTACTAAACGAGCGCACGCACCCAAAGGCTTGCACAATTTGCCACAAGCCTGTACGTCAAGCGCCCGCACCAAAATATAAGAATAGTCATGACCAAGAAATCAAAAAATAAACCACCCAGCCAGCGTCAATTGCGCGCAGGCGAGTTGGTGCGTCATGCTTTGGTTGAAATTCTGGCCCGTGAGGAATTGCGCGACAAAGACCTAAAAGGCGTCTCGGTCACTATTTCCGAAGTACGTTGTTCGCCCGACTTACGCCATGCCCATGTATATTGTTCGCCCCTTGGCGGCCAGAACGTCGAACAAGTTGTAGCGGCCTTGAGCCGCTGTACCCGGTTTTTAGGCGGGCGGCTGAGTAGCTATATGACGATGAAATTTACCCCACGTTTGCATTTTGAAGCAGACTTAAGTTTTGAGACAGCCAACGCAATGAACGAGTTATTTCAGCAACCACAAGTCGCCCGCGATCTTGAAAAAGACCAGAACGAATAATGACGTTTAGGACGTAATATGGGTCGCCGCAAAAAAGGCCGTGATGTTTCTGGCTGGGTAATATTGGATAAACCACAAGGCTTGTCATCCAATCATGCCTTGGGCAGAGCAAAGCGGATGTTAAATGCCAACAAAGCGGGGCATGCCGGAACGCTGGATCCGATGGCCACCGGTGTATTGCCGTTGGCGTTTGGTGAGGCCACCAAAACTATCCCGTTCATCACCGACGGCACCAAGGGGTATGCCTTTACGATTTTATTTGGCGACAGCACCGATAGCCTGGATGCCGAGGGCAAAATTACCGCCACCAGCACCAAGCGGCCCACCGCCGAGGCAACCCAAGCCGTATTGCCGGGCTTTATTGGACAAACTTTGCAAATGCCACCGATTTTTTCGGCACTGCATGTCAACGGCGAACGAGCCTATAAATTAGCTCGCGCTGGCAAAGAGGTTGTATTAGAAGCCCGAACCGTCGAAATTTCTAAACTGGAAATAACCGGATTTGAGCCAGAAATTAGCGCCTCGTTTGAAATGAGGTGCGCCAAGGGTACTTATGTGCGGGCGCTGGCTCGCGATATTTGCGCGAAGTTAGGCATTGAAGGTCATGTCAATATCTTGCGCCGAACCCGGGTTGGGCCGTTTTGCCAAAACGCTGCAATAACACTCGACGAACTGGAAGAAATGGTGCATAAGGCGCCGGCTTTATCACCGGTTTTACCGGTTATGATCGCGCTGGCCGACATCCCGGCACTGGTTATAACCTTTGAGCAGGCAGTAGATTTAAAGCAAGGACGAGCCATATCGGCTCCGACAAACTTGGTCGCAACCGACGAAACGGTGATGGTGACCAAATTGGCGGAACAACCGGTGGCTCTGGTAAAATTTCGAGAGGGGCAATTGTGCCCGTTTCGTGTGTTTCATTTGAATGAGGAGTAATCGATGTCGATTACAGTCGAAAAAAAAGCAGGACTTATCAAGAAGTTCGCACAAACCAAGGGCGACACCGGGTCGCCAGAAGTACAGGTTGCTATCTTAACTGACCGTATTATTACACTAACCGACCATTTCAAAACCCACAAAAAAGACAATCATTCGCGTCGTGGACTATTAAAAATGATCGCAACTCGCCGTAAATTGCTCGACTATTTAAAGAGCAAATCAAATGAGCGCTATTCGGCTCTCATCAAAGAACTGGGCCTGCGCCGCTAATTCGCTTCGCACCAAAACCCGTTCAATTTTAACAGGTACCAATCGCATAGGGCGAGGTGTGCCTTAAGGAAAAACATATGTTTACTATTCATACCGAAACTATTGATTGGGAAGGCCGACCGCTGACCCTAGAAACCGGGCGTATTGCCCGCCAAGCTCAAGGAGCCGTATTGGCCACCTATGGCGAAACCTCCGTATTAGCTGCTGTTACCTATGCCAAGGAACAAAAACCGGGCATGGATTTCTTTCCATTGACCGTCAATTATACCGAAAAATATTATGCCGCCGGTCGTATTCCAGGCGGCTTTTTTAAACGCGAAGGCCGTCCCACTGAAAAGGACACATTGACCTCGCGCCTTATCGACCGTCCGATCCGACCTTTGTTCAAAGACGGCTTTAAGAATGAAGTACAAGTGATCTTGACCGTGCTGTCCCATGACCAAGAAAACGATGCTGATATTTTGGCACTGGTCGCAGCATCTGCTGCGCTTTCCATCTCTGGCGCACCGTTCATGGGCCCCATTGCTGGCGCTCGTGTTGGCCTGGTCGGTGATGAATACATCGTCAACCCAACCTATGATGAAATGGCTGAAACGGACCTGGACCTTATCGTTGCCGGCACCAAAGATGCGGTGATGATGGTGGAGAGCCAAGCCAAGGAGTTATCCGAAGAAGATATGCTAGGCGCAGTCATGGCCGGTCATGATGCCATGCAGCCGGTGATCGAAATGATTGAAAAGCTGGTTAAAAAAGCTGGCAAACCCATGTTTGAGTTTACCTCACCAGATTATTCAAAAGAAAAAGCTGCAGCGAAAAAACTGGTCGGCAAAGACATTGAAAAAGCCTATAAACTAAAAGACAAAGTGGAACGCCAAGACGCGATCCACGCCGCCAAGACCCAAGCCCATAGCGAGCTTGGTGCATCAGAAGAAAAGCCGGACGGCATTTCATCTGGTACGTTAGGCGCAGTGCTAAAATCACTTGAAGCTGACGTGCTTCGTGGCTCCATCATCAAAACAAAAAAACGGATTGATGGTCGTAAACTAGATGAAGTTCGCGCTATTTTGGGCGAAACGGCGGTTCTGCCGCGCACCCATGGTTCGGCTTTGTTCACTCGCGGCGAAACCCAAGCCTTGGTTGTGGCCACATTGGGCACCTCCGAAGACGAGCAAATGATTGATGCGTTGACCGGCACGACCAAAGAGCATTTCATGCTGCATTATAACTTCCCACCTTATTCGGTTGGCGAAGCACGGCGCATGGGCCCTCCAGGACGACGTGAAATTGGCCACGGCAAACTTGCATGGCGCGCGCTCAAAGCGGTTCTGCCGTCCAAAGATGATTTTCCATATACCATTCGTTTGGTTTCTGAAATTACAGAATCAAATGGTTCCAGCTCGATGGCCTCAGTTTGTGGTGGTTCCTTGGCAATGATGGATGCCGGTGTGCCGCTAAAGCGCCCGGTTTCCGGGATTGCAATGGGTTTGATCAAAGAAGGCAAAGACGTTGCCATTTTGTCGGACATTTTGGGTGATGAAGATCATCTTGGCGATATGGACTTCAAAGTTGCCGGTACTGATGTCGGGATTACTTCCTTGCAAATGGATATCAAAATTGCCGGGATTGACGAAGAAATTATGCAAAATGCCTTGGAACAAGCCAAAGCGGGTCGCATGCATATTCTTGGTGAAATGAACAAAGCGATCACCGGCGCTCGTGCCGAAGTTGGCCAATATGCACCGCGCATTGAAACCATGCAGGTTGCCAAGGACAAAATCCGTGATGTCATCGGTTCTGGTGGTAAGGTCATTCGCGAAATTGTCGAAGTATCCGGCGCGCGCGTGAACATTGACGATGAAGGCATGATCAAAATCGCCTCGTCTGATGCGGCCAGCATCGCCAAAGCCATGGATATGATCAAGGCCATCGCCTCCGAACCAGAAGCCGGCGTCATCTATGATGGCACTGTGGTTAAGGTGATGGATTTTGGTGCGTTCGTAAACTTCTTCGGCCCCAAAGACGGTCTAGTGCATATTTCGCAACTAGCCGCCGAGCGGGTAAATGCCACCTCAGACGTGGTCAAAGAAGGCGACAAAGTCAAAGTCAAAGTCCTAGGCTTTGACCGCGGTAAAGTTCGCTTGTCAATGAAAGAGGTCAACCAGGAGACTGGTGAAGATCTAGGTTCTGCCGACGAGGCATAGCCCACTCGCTTACGTAAAAAGAAAAGCCCCGCTGGAAACGGCGGGGTTTTTTTTATTGATTACTGCCTGCCAACACCACCATATTGCACGCCGCTAAGATCAGCCATTTTTCGTTTCCATGTAGTTAGATCATTTGGATTAAATTGACTTAGGTGATCATGACCACAAGCCCTGGCCATTACTTTCATGAGGTCGACCGAAGCCTCTAAATAGCGGGCCAGTTGCTCAGCAGAGGTTTGCACATCAAGCTTGGTGCGTAATTTTGGATCTTGAGTAGCGATCCCTGCTGGGCATTGGTTGGTATTGCACATACGCGCACCAATACAGCCAATGGCCTGCATTGCCGAGTTGGACAAGGCGACCCCGTCGGCACCCATAGCCAGCGCCTTGATAAAGTCCGGAGCGGTACGTAAGCCGCCGGTAATAATCAAGGTAATATCCGGGCGCTTTAATTGATCCAGATGCCGGCGCGCTCGTGCCAAGGCGGGAATGGTGGGTACGGATATATGATCGCGAAAAATCAAAGGTGCCGCGCCGGTACCACCACCGCGTCCATCTAAAATTATATAGTCGGCACCGGCTTTTACGGCAAAACTGATATCGTCTTCGATCTGGTTGGCGGAAACTTTGTACCCAATGGGAATACCGCCAGTGATTTCACGCACCCGGTCAGAAAATTTTTGAAAGTCTTTGATGGTGGCCAAATCAACAAAAGTCGGTGGAGATACCGCCGGTGTGTTTTCGGCTAAACCGCGTACTTCAGCAATTTTACCAACAACTTTATTACCTGGCAAATGACCGCCGGTTCCGGTTTTGGCTCCCTGCCCGCCTTTGAAGTGAAACGCTTGCACCCGTTCCAACAAGCTTTCATCATAGCCAAAGCGCGCCGAGGCCAGCTCATAGAAATATCGGCTATTGGCGGCTTGTTCTTCAGGTAACATCCCGCCCTCGCCCGAACAAATACCCGTGCCCGCGAGTTCTGCCCCTATCGCCAGCGCAATTTTGGCTTCCTCGGACAAAGCACCAAAACTCATATCGGACACAAATAAGGGAATACGCAACTCAAGCGGTTGTTTCGCGTTTGGACCAATAACCAAAGTACTAGATACCGCAACATCGTCCATCAGCGGCTTGCGGGCAAACTGGGCCGGTAATATCTGTATATCGTTCCAGTCAGGAAGCTGGGGCCGGGGCACACCCATCGCACCCATTTCACCGTGCTGCCCAATTTTGCTTAACCCATGCTTGGCCAGCTCATGAATCTCAGCAATAGTTGGTTCTTCTACCGTCGGAACCACCGACAAAGATGCATCATTGCCCGACGCAGATATAGCCTGAACCTCACCATCTTTGGGCAAGCGAGCATGAGCACCATCGCAAAACGGGGGGTTAGCTGAATGTTTGCACATACAAAGAAACGCATCATCGGTGGCGGTAGCTTCAAATTTGAGAGGCGTAATAGAAGTGTCCCTGTGGGCACCATCGCAAAACGGTTGGTTTTTTGATTTACCGCATCGGCACCAATAATAGCTTTTACCTTCTTCTAGCGCGACTTTAATCGGTTTGGTATCCGCAATCACTGGTTTGTCCATAGGTTCTCTCCTTAGTATTGAAACAAAGGTTAGCCTAGCAGGTTATTGGGTGATCGCTAACAAGTAAGGGCTTCGCATTATATGCTTAATTGTTGGAATTTGATGATCGCCGGCCCCAAAACCACGACGAATAACACTGGCAAGAAGAAAATAATCATCGGCACGGTTAGTTTTGCTGGCAAAGATGCTGCTTTCTTTTCGGCTTGTGACATTCGCATTTCACGGTTTTCTTTGGCCATAATACGCAAAGAAGCACCCAATGGGGTACCATATTTTTCCGCTTGAATGAGCGACGTAGCGACCGCTCTTACCCCTGGGTGGTTGGTACGGCTCGCCAAATTGACATAGGCTTGCCGTCGTTCTTGCAAATAAGATAGCTCGGCGGTGGTCAGCGACATTTCCTCAGCTAACTCAATGGAGCTGCTGCCGATCTCGGCTGCGACTTTGCCAAATGCGGCTTCGATCGACATACCAGATTCGACGCAGATCAATAGCAAATCGAGCGCGTCAGGAAACGCAGCCATGATAGAACTGCGCCGTTTTGCTGCAATATTGTTGATATAAATCCCCGGCGCATAATAACCCATAACCATCAACCCAACCGACATCGCAACCCGCATCATCGGCGGTTTACCAAAATCATTGACCACAAAGAAATAGAACAACCCAATAAAAAATAAAGCAATTGGCGCAACCAGTCGGAAAAAGTAAAACGTCATGATCGGACCTTGCCCACGTAACCCCGCCTGCATCAGACGTTGTTGCAGCGCGTCATCTTCAAGCAATTTTGTTAGATTTAACTTGCCGACCACATCGGTCATAAACCCCTTGGATTCTCCGCGTAACTTGGCTTTGCCGTTAATTGCCGCGCGGCTTTGCTTGCGCAATTGTTCACGTCGAGTGGCCACCGATTTCAATCGGCCCGCAAATTTATTGCCACCCAACATAGGCGTAACCAGCGTCATCACTGTGGCAAATGTGACAATTGCAGCGAACACTGTCACCAAAAATTCTGGATCAACAAATGACTGTAAGGAAAAATCCATACCAAGCTAACCAGTTCTTTCTAAATATTAAAATTGATCATTTTACTCATCACAAAAATACCTAGCGCCATCCAAAACATGCCACCAGCCAGCATTAATTGACCATTGGTCTCTGTGAACATCAAGGCCATATATTCTGGGGTAGTCACGTACACCACGCCCATTACAAATGGCGGCAAGGAGCCAATGATCATCGACGATGCTTTGGCCTCCGATGACATGGCTTGGATCTTTTCACGCATCATTTTACGCGCCCGCAAAACCATAGAAAGATTTTCCAATGCTTCGGCTAAATTGCCGCCGGTTTTTTGTTGAATGGTCAACACAATCGTAAAAAAGTTTAACTCAGACAGCGGCATCCGATTATACATTTTCTCTAAGCCTGCCGACAGGTCAACACCAACGGACTGGCTTTCAACCAATATTCGAAACTCTGGACCAACCGGTGCAGGAGATTCGCGCGCAATGATCTGTAAGCATTCATTTAGAGGTAGGCCCGATTTGACACCGCGGACGATAATATCAATTGAGTTGGCAAACTCTCGGCTAAATTTTTTCATCCGCCGCTTACGCAAAAACCCAAGAACCCATCTTGGTAATCCAATTCCTGCGCCAATGCTAAGACCGGCGCTGATCAGAGGTGGACGACCGGAGAACATCATCACGCCAAAAACAACAACGCCAACAACCAATGTACCGATCCAAAACCCAGATGGTGACCAATTCAATCCAGCTTGTTGAATTTGCGCCTTTAGGGAAATGGTTTTCTTGCGTTGTTGTTTTTGGTGTTGTTCTAGGTCTTTTAACGTTGCTTGCACTTGTCGGCGGCGACTATTGGATATGTCCAAAGCTGAAACTCGCTTTTTGCCACGTTTTAATTCTGTCGATGAACTTAAGCGTTTAACCCGCTTTACGGTAATTTTATTGCCGCCGCCTCCAGCAAACACCCAGCCGATCCCAGCAATGCTGATGAAGGCTAATACGGCGACCAAAATGAAGCTCAGATCACCCATCTTTACACCTCCGAGGCATCTAAGGCAGCCGCTAGTTCCGCCTCTAGGCCATAATACCGAGCACGATCCCAAAAATTAGGCCGCGCAATACCGGTTGAATTATGTTGTCCAACAATATTGCCGTCCTCGTCCTCACCTTTAATCTCATAAAGGAAAATATCTTGGGTGATGATCACATCACCTTCCATGCCGAGAACTTCGGTAACATGGGTGATTTTACGAGACCCATCGCGTAGTCTGGCCGCTTGGATAACCACATCTATGGAGCCTGCGATCATCTCACGAATGGTTTTAGATGGCAGATTAAACCCACCCATTGTGATCATTGATTCTAACCTAGACAGCGACTCGCGTGGACTGTTGGCATGGATCGTGCCCATCGAGCCGTCATGACCGGTATTCATCGCTTGTAGCAAGTCGAACGCTTCGTGGCCGCGAACCTCACCAACGATAATCCGTTCAGGACGCATTCGCAGGCAGTTTTTCACCAGGTCTGTCATTGTTACCATGCCAACACCTTCGAGATTTGGTGGCCTAGTTTCCAAACGCACCACATGCGGTTGTTGCAATTGCAACTCGGCAGCATCTTCACAAGTGATAACCCGCTCATCCGGTTCGATATAACCGGTCATGCAATTGAGCAAAGTAGTTTTGCCAGAACCAGTACCGCCCGAGATCAACACATTACAGCGAGACGCACCAATGATCCCAAGAACCTTCGCGCCTTCGGGTGTTATTGATTTAAATCTGACTAAATCATCAAGGGTCAACTTGTCTTTTTTAAACTTGCGGATGGTCAAAGTCGGGCCGTCTAAGGCCAACGGCGGTGCGATCACATTGACCCTTGAGCCGTCCATCAAACGGGCATCACAAATTGGACTGGCTTCATCAACCCGGCGACCGACCTGGCTTACAATGCGTTGGCAAATGTTCATAAGCTGCGCGTTATCACGAAAGCGAACGTTGGTTTTTTCAACCTTGCCGCCAACCTCAATAAATACGGCATCGGCACCGTTGACCATAATATCGGAAATATCATCGCGGGCGAGTAATGGCTCTAATGGCCCATAGCCCAATACGTCATTACAAATATCTTGCAATAACGATTCTTGTTCAGCAATCGACATCACCACATTTTTGATTGAGATAATCTCGGTTACAATATCACGAATTTCTTCCGCAGCACTGGTCGTGTCCAACTGTGCGAGCTGTGACAGATCAATCGTGTCGATCAGGGCGTTAAAAATGGTAGTTTTAATCGCATAATACTCTTCGGATCGAGGGGCGGCTTCAGCTTGAGCTGGATCGGGTTGTTTTGGCGCGACTGATTTTGCAGGCGGCGCCATGGCTTGTTGTGGTTTTAGTGGTGGCGGCACAGCATCCGCTACACCAGATTCTGTTGGAACCGGAAGTTGCGCGGGCTGTGTGGGCCCATTGCCGTCTGCGATACGTTTACCAAACATCTGTATGTAACCTGACTTAACCCCGACCCAATAATTTACTGATCAGACTTGTTTTTGTTGAAATATCGACTTCTTTTCCAGACAGTTCCGATGCCAAGGCTTGAATGCCTAAAGTAGCTTTTGCAGTGGCATTAATCTCGGAGATCATCTGACCATTATTTGTGGCTTTTCCGAATAATTCCGGTTCAAAAGGCAACACCAATGTTGGCTCAGCACCTAAGGCTTCAGCGAAATCTTTCACTGATATCTCAGGTCGCTTCGGCACCCCTACCTGGTTGACTATTATCTTCGGCGGCAAATCATTCGAGCGGCGCGAGCGCAGCAAATCATACATGTTCTTGGCATTGCGCAAACACGCCAGATCTGGCGATGCAACGATCACCACTTCATCCGCCAATAGCAGGGTGTTTTTCACCCATGATGACCAAGTGTGTGGTAAATCAAGGATCACATGCGGTACGGTGGAGCGGATCTGTGAAATGACCGTTTCATAAGCATCTGGCTCTAGCTCCCATTCCCGGTCCAAGGTTGCCGGTGCGGCAAACAAGGATAACCGCTCCGTACAACGGGTCATCAACCGCTCCAACAACACATCATCAACCCGGTCTGGTTGCGAAAGCGCGTCACCAATGCCCTGTGTGGCATCTTGATTAAAGTCGAGACCGGCCGTACCAAACGACAAATCAAGATCGACGATGGTGGTCGACACCCTACAATTTTCTGAAATTTGCCAAGCCAAATTATGGGCCAAGGTCGATGAACCAACGCCGCCTTTGGCTCCGATAAATGCGGTTACTTTACCTATAAACGGTTTATCAGGATCTGCATATAAACCAGCGATTGTACGCACCACTTGCAACGGTGCCAATGGCGGTACCAGATACTCGCTAATGCCTCGTCGGATCAATTCACGGTACAGCCCAATATCATTTGTAGCACCAATAACTACGACTTTGGTTCCGACATCACAAACACTCGCTAGTTCATCTAATTGGTCAAACAAACCACGGCCACGCATCCCAGATTCGATCAAAATCAAATTTGGTGTGCCTTCATCATGAAAATGCTCAATCGCCGCTGGCAGACCCCCCATAGCGACTGTAATGTGTGCCCGCGACATCCGGCGATCAGAACCCGTATTTTCAATTATTTGCGCGGTTTCTGGACGCTCGCAAAATGCAGAAATGCTAATTCGCGGCACCGGGGCTAACATTTCATCCGGGTCAACATAGCTTTCTGCTGGCGAACTTGGTGTCAAATACGATGGCGGCGCAATTTCAGCTCTTGGCGGCGTAGGCGGATTACCTTGGCTCATCTGCCCCGCGCCAAACACAGCGGCCGGCGGGCGGGGTGGGTATGCATCCGTTTCCGCTGCCCATTCACTTGGCACAGCAAAGGCGTCGGCTGGATCAAAGGGGGGGTTAGGTTGGTTTTCTTGGCTCATTTACCTATTCCTGGTGTCCACACATCATTTCTAATTTAGTCCACAGCATCGCTAATGGTTCCCTCTTCATCCGAAGAGCGAGATGCACCGGTGTTTTCACCCGCAACATACTTTTCATAAATATCTATTCTGCGATCAGACCATGGCTTAGTTTGCTTCTTTGGAGCCAACAGATCATAAGGATCCGCGATCATTGCCGCTGTATTTACGGCAACCGTGCAGCCAAAATTAGCTGATGTTGCATTGCTAAAATTAATGGCCATATTGTCCCGCGCCGCGCTGCACCCTTGAGCCGATGCGGTGTACCTTCGAAAACTAAGCACCAACGGTGGAGCTAATTGGCCGGGCGCTTGGTAATGCCCACCAGCCATCTGCTCCCAAGCGACACCCTCTGCAAACAGTATTTCACGAGTTTGCGCCGCAGCGCCAACGGCAACTTGGGCATTGATCGAACCGGCTGGAATGGAAATAGCCATTTGCCCATGGCCATGATTGCGCCATGCGTCAACAAACCCACGAATGGCCGCTTTGTGCGCCAACGACAAACCGCCATCGCCCGGTCCAACCACTAGGTTCAACCGATCACTGGTCTCAACCACAGTGATTTTATGGCGCTCACCGGGCAATTGCCAGACTGAGCGCTGGTTCGGCGCAGCACATGATGTCAGGCCAAAAAGCAAACCAAGGGTAACAAATATCGGTACAATGATTTTCATCGGCTCAAGCCCTTCCTAATGTAAACTATAGCCCACGGGGCCAGTCCAATTTCTTCCTCTGGTATCGGCACCAGGCGCTCGATAGACCTTGTTTAACCGACCAAACAACAGCGTCGACAAATCGGATGCAGTTTCATACCCATCGCCAGGAGTAGCGATGCTTTCAGGGTGGGTTGGGTCAACCAGATATGGTGTGACAACGATCACCAGTTCAGTTTCATTATTCACAAAATCCCGTGAACGAAACAAAGCGCCCAAAATCGGTATGTCCTTAATCCCCGGAATGCCTTCTATGGCTTGTCTCGTTTGTTGTTGGATTAAACCTGCGATCACCATTGAGCCACCAGATGGTAGCTCAACCGTGCTTTCCGCTTTGCGCACGGTTAAAGCGGGTATGGTTAGACCTGGCACCGTTCCCGTAACCTGGCCCTCGTCATTGACAATATTTGTGGATGACAAAACCAAAGCCCCTTGAGTGCTAAGTTCTGAGACTTCGGTGGAAATACGTAAAGAAATTCGACCTTCGCTTACCACCAATGGAGTAAACCCAAGAGCCACACCAAATTTCCTAAACTCAATGGTGATATTACCGTCACGATCACGACCCGTAGGCACTGGAAACTCACCACCTGCATGAAAATTGGCAGGCTCACCGGTGATCGCAGTTAAATTAGGTTCGGCCAATGTACGCACCAATCCAACCCGTTCCAACGCACGAATACCGCTCGCGACACTCGTGACGCCTGAGGTAAATCCGATTGCAGGATTGGTATATCCAAAACCAAGGGTTGGCGCGGCACCACCTAAAAAACGACCCGCCAGTGAAAATTGTGCTGGATTTGTTAGTGAAATCGCAACTTCGTTCAAGCGTCCAGCCACACTAAGGTCAATGCCCAATTGTTTGGTCAAGGTACGCTGCATTTCAACCACGCGTACCTTTAACATCACTTGGTCTTTGCCGGTGATCGTGAGCATTGAAATGACGTTCTCTGGATCTTCAACAAAACTACGAGCAATTCTTATCACTTGCGCGGCTTGACCGGCATTTGGGGTCGTGCCAGATAAAATAATGCTATCGCGTACGGTGTCGATTTTAATCCGCGTATCGGGAAATAAACGCACCAATGTGTCTTGCAACTCGCGTACATCTTCGGCGACCGAAATTTCTAAGTTCAATAATTGCGTACCATCAGCGCGGAAGAAAAAGACATTGGCTTGGCCGACTTGAATGCCCAAAATATAAACTCGCTTCGGCGTTCTGATCACTGCGTCAACAATTTCTGGGTTTGAAACTAAAACATCGCTAGCGCCTTCTGGTAATTCGATCACAGCAGCTTTGTTCAGTGGTAAGTGTAGCGATTGTGAGACCGGCCCATCCCCGCCACGGCTAATTTTTACTTTCAGTAAATTCGCCTCACTGGCCAACACCGGCGCGCTGACACCCAGGTTCATGCCAAGCAATACCCAAAATGCTATTCGTAGCAAAAATTTCAACCTATTGCTCATTGCAAACCTACCTGGCTGGTTTTGCCATATTTATAAACTTTGATCTGATCGCTGGTTTCGCTTGTAAATCCGGAAGAGCGCGAATCACCTGCGGTTTCAAAACCGGCATCGGCAATGCTACGCAGAGCCAGCGAAATATCCCCAGATGCGTCCGCTTTGGCCAGATTTTGTGAATCATCGCCATTTAATTCAAGTGTTGCCGTAGAGCCGACCACCACTTGTTCATCATCAACTTCGCGATAGGTTTGATCGATCGCCAACACCCGTACATTCTTGAATATCGTATCACTGACAAAAACAGCTCGTAGCTCAGCTCCCTCAATAACCTCGATCTCACGGGTTAAAATAATGTCGACCCGATCATTGGGTAAAATAAATCCACCGGCACCGGTTTCAACCGAAATTTCAACCGCCACCGCGCGCATGCCTGGCGCCAAGACCGCAGCCATAAACCCGGCTTCGCCAGAATTGATCAATTTACGGCTACTAATCGGTTCGTTTTGAGCGATCCGCACTCTGGCAATCGCTCCTGAATAGTTTTCTAACGCTTGTGGGTTTGTTTCTTGGGTGAGGTAACTTTTGATCAAGGCTTTTTCCGGCCATTCCAGCCATTCTAATTGCGAAGGCGTAACTCGTTGTCCGATCTCGATATCCTCGGCTGCCACTAAAACCAAACCGGTTGGCTCTTTAATGATCGTAGGTTCCGCTATTTGCACCGATGACGCATCAGAACCGCTAGCTATGCCGCGCACCAAAATTGCCGCTCCGATTGCAGCAATGGCGGCAACAATTAATACGGCTATTTTACCTATTCCCATCGGAATGACTCCTGATGCTTGACGTGAAAAAAATCAAACCAACCAGAGGTTAATCAAATCATGGTTAACAAAACCCGACTGCCAAGCCATACATCGTAATTTTTAGTAAGAAATCACGAAATAACTTGCAAAAATAATGCTGAATTGGGAAACAAATACAAAGCACCGGCACAAAGCGCGATGCCATACGGCAAATCACCGTCTTTTTTTAGCAAATGTTCCAGCCATTTTTGTGAATATAGCACCGGTGGCAACGGCATTTTGCGCGCCATCAACACACCCAGCGTCAAAAGACCACCGGCTAATGCCGCAACCACCGTATACGCACCTACATCCGGCCAACCCATCCACAACGCCGCCGCCGCAAATAGTTTGGCATCGCCGCCGCCAATCCATCGTAACGCAAACATCACCATTGTAATCACCAAGGCTCCAAAGCCTACCGCGATATGGATACCAAACTCCGACCAAGATAACCCGATCAGCGGAGCGGCAACTAGGAACAACCCAAACAAGGCCAAGGAAATCCAATTGGGAATGGTCATCGAAACCAAATCACGCCACGCGGCTATCATCATCAGCAAAGGGAATAAGAGCAAAACAAGTTGAGCAATCATCAGGTATTTCCTTTCATAGGTAAAATCTAGTGGAGTTTGGGCTTAAGGGCGTTAACACCGGGTTGATCACAATAGTAAAGGCCGCCCCCATAATGAGGACGGCCTTCACAAACTAAATAGCGAATGCTGGTTGGTTTAACCTACAGCAACGGCTACTTCATCTAGTTTACCTGCTACA
>JAESUG010000186.1 GCA_016763185.1 Robiginitomaculum sp.
GTCTTGCCCGGAATACAAAGTTACCGCCGTACAAGTAACGCCAGCCAATCATTTATCGCACTGGCAACAATTGCACGAAACCCAAAGCGCCGAACGGCCCCATCAACCGGAACCTGTCAAATAAATGAGCGGGTTTGAGAACGATAGCCAATTAACAGCGAAGGTGTTATCGAATGAGGCCCAAAGCGTTGACTGGGTCGTGCCATCCGAAGTTCCGATCGGCTTTGTTTATGGCGGCCATCATCATGCGGTGATGATGGCAACGCCGGCTGATTTGGAGGATTTTGCCATCGGGTTTTCGCTGGCTGAAGGCATACTGCATCACGCAAGTGAAATGGAGAAAATTCAATCAAAGCCCGGCAAACACGGCATTGAGCTACATCTGCAAATCCCGCAAAATCGGATGGAGAAATTGCAGATGCACGGCCAACGGCGGGCTCATCGTGGCCGCGCCGGTTGTGGGATTTGCGGCGTAAGCACTGCCTCGGACGCAATGCGCCCATTGCCGCGATTGGATATACATACCCCCGCGCCCACCGTCAAAGCCATTCATGCGGCCATCGAAAACATGCCCAGTCAACAAGTAATGCGTGCGCGCAACCACACGGTTCACGGCGCGGCCTGGGCCGATATGGACGGTAACTTAGCCTTTGTGCGCGAGGATATTGGCCGCCATAACGCCCTTGATAAAATGATCGGCGTGTGGGCGCGAAACCCGACCACAGACGGCTTTGCACTATTGTCGAGCCGGTGCACCTATGAATTGGTGCAAAAATGTGCGCTGGCCGGGATCGGGACATTGGTTTGCTTGGCGGCGCCAACCTCCACCGCGATTGAAACCGCACGAAAAGCCAATATGCGTCTATGCATTTACGACCGGCATACACGTCAGATTTTGTTGTTTAACGAGCCGGAGCTGGGCTGAGATTTGTGTTGATCATGACTTCGTCGACATTGATCGACGTAAATGGCGCACTACCATGCACTTTGGAGGTTTCATAAACACGGACAAAGGGTCCATTTTCCCACGCCGGTGCAATATGTTGCGTAATTTCATAAAACTTCAGTTTTACCAATGAAACCGGCTTGAAATGTTCGGGTGCATAATAGCGGATCCAGCGGATGAAGTTGGTATGAATATCAATGGCAATTTCGCCTTTTAAGTGCTTGGCAATTTCGGATTTGAGGCCACCGCCTTCTAGGATATACTCGTCAGTCAGCTCAAACTCGTAAATCTCGGTATTGTCCTCAGCACGCAAGAAGGTTGCGCCCTTACCCATCCGTTTTCGCAAGTCCGGCACCAATAACGCTATGTCAGAATTTCCATCCCAACCGGCGTATTTTTTTTGTAGTTTCGTATGCTCTTTTGGGTCTTCTTCCATGCTTGGAAACGCCACGGCCCAGCGATCCGTAATTTCGCGGGTCGGATTAAATAATTTCAACTCGGTCCGTTCGCCTTTTTTGTATGTCTCGCGTTCAAAACGAAACCGCGGCGCGGCCTGATTATGGGTTTCAAGAATGGTTAGGGCGCGTTCAACCCGCTCCGGCAATGCAGGGGTCGCCCAAGCACCACGCACCCCAAGACTTGTTGTCGAAACAACCAGCCCAAGTACAATCATCAAAATAATGCGGTTCAATTTCATAATAGAGTTCACCATCTAGCTTGTTAAACCTGCAATACGCGCAGGCCAGCCCGAACCCCAATCCGAGTAATAGATAGTATATTTAATGTCTTGGGCCGGTTTATGCCAATAAAAAATTTTGTCGGTTTGTTTCACATGGGTAAGGTGGGCGCATGGGAAGGCCGAAGCATCGGTCGGGTTTCAGTGAAAATTTACCCCACGTTCTTCTCCCACACTCGGTCCCCGGCCCTCGCGCCGGGGTCCAGTTCTTCAGTGACAATGCCTTGGTTTACCCAAATTTTCCTCAAGAAGCTGGGCCCCTGCTCAAGGCCGGGGACCGTGATGGTGAGGGTGAGGACGGACCATTTACACCTATTTTGTATTTCCAAAAGCATACTCTTTATTGTACAAAGACGCACTCTTTGTCAGAAAGTGACATGTTTGTTGACTAGACAGGTGCAGCAACCAAACCGATACAGGACGGCTGGGAACATCGCTAGACAAAATGCGCCACTTGTGGGGGCGATGCTGTTGTGTGTGAACTTCTCATTTTGAATATGCCGTTTGGCGTTGGCTAAATTGCTTTGGTGTAATGAAACCTGTACTTGATACGGGAAATGGGGACAGGCGAAAATGTCAAAACCGACCATATCTGAAGACGCTATTTTTTCTGACCCACTTTATGTTGAAATTTTACAACAATTACGCCCCCATGCCGATGCTGACACCAATATCAGTCCCCAAACCAGCATCACTCGTGATTTGGGTATGGATTCTCTTGCGATCATGGATTTCATCTTTGATCTTGAAGACGCAATAGATATCAGCATCCCAATGGAACGCATTGCCGAAGTACAAACCATCAGCGACTTGGTTGCTGCCGTTCACAAATTACAACAGGAAGCTTAGGTTCATGGCCATTTTTGACAAATTTCAATCCTTAACCGACAATCATGATTTGGTAAAAAGTTTCGGTCAAAGCCCGTCTAGTTTGCAATTTGAAGAAATTATCTCTCCCACCGAAGCGGTACTAAACGGGCGGCGCACCATTTTGCTCGGCACGAACAATTATCTAGGCATGACGTTTGATGAAACCTGTATCGAAAAAGGCGTTGCTGCTTTACGCGAAGAAGGCACCGGCACCACCGGCTCCAGAATTGCCAATGGCAGTTATAATGGCCACAAAGCATTAGAAAATGAGCTCGCTGAATTTTATGGCATGAAAGAAGCCATGTTATTCTCCACTGGATATATGGCCAATTTGGGTGCCATTGGCACATTGGCCGGGCGTGGTGATTATCTGTTAATCGACGCCGATAGCCATGCCAGCATCCATGATGCCTGTAAATTGTCTGATGCTGAGGTGATCCGGTTTCGCCATAACGATCCAGTTAATCTAGCCAAAAAACTCGAACGACTAGCCGACAAACCTGGCGAAAAACTAGTGATCATTGAAAGCATTTATTCGATGTTGGGCGACACCTCTCCCCTAAAAGAAATGATCGCGGTAAAGAAAAAATACGGTGCGAGCCTGTTGATTGACGAAGCTCATTCCTTGGGCGTGATGGGTGCCACCGGTCGCGGGTTGTGCGAGCTGGCTGGGGTTGGAGATGATATTGATTTCATCACCGGCACATTTTCCAAGAGTGTCGGCACCATTGGCGGGTTTTTGGTTTCGAACGTTCCGGGTCTTGATATTGTCCGCCTGGCCTCGCGGCCTTATATGTTTACGGCCTCATTGCCGCCGTCAGTAGTTGCGACCGCCCGCGCAGCCTTGTCGAAAATACCGCATGCCACCGAATTACGCACCAAATTATGGGACAATGCGACCCAATTATATGCTGGCCTAAAAAATACCGGCTTTGACCTTGGCCCACAAGTCAGCCCGATTGTTGCCATTCGTTTGTCAGACCCGCAAAAAGCAGTCGCCCTGTGGAATGGATTGTTGGATGCTGGCTTGTACACCAATTTGGCCTTACCGCCAGCAACGCCTTTGGGTTGGTATTTGCTGCGTTCGTCAATCAGTGCGGCCCATACCTCGCAACAGATCGCCTTGGCCGTAGAATTATGCACCCGCATTGGCCGTGAATTAGGTTTGATCCCCTGCCCACTTAAAACCGGAGCTAGTGTGGAAATGATGAATGTTGGAGGGACGCGCAAATCGGCTACCAAGCCGGATAGCAAGCGTACAGCCGAACCTAAGAAACCAGCAGCGCAGGCATAAAGTCTTGGCGTTGCGTGTGCTCGAAGTCACCAGTAAGAAATTGCTCGATGTGTTTATTCGGCTACAAGCCAAAATCCACCAAAATGATCCCAATTGGATAACGCCATTGGATATGGAGCGCCGGGCCTTGTTGGACCCGGCGCAAAATCCGTATTTTGAACATGCCAAAGCCAAATATTGGCTCGCCGAAAAAGACGGGAAATTTGTTGGTCGTATCTCGGCCCAAATTGATGAAATGGCGATCAAGGAGCGCGGCGAACCGGTTGGGCATTTTGGCATGTTCGCTTGCGAAAACGATCCCGATATCGCAAAAACACTGCTTGAAACTGCGGAAAACTGGCTGCGCGAACAGGGCATGACAAAAGTTCAAGGGCCGATGAATTTATCGATCAACCAAGAAGTTGGCCTGATGGTCGAAGGATTTGATACGCCATCCATGATGCTGATGCCTCATGATCAACCCTATTTACAGCAAATGATCAAGGATGCCGGCTATCAAACAGCGGTCAATATGCTCGCCTATATTCGCGATGCCGACACCCTGTTCCCCGACAGTTTACGCAAACTAGCCGAGCGCAATTCAGGTGGCAAAGTGGTATTACGCAAGCTGGATATGAAACGCTATACCCAAGAGATTGAAACCATTGTTTCCATTTTTAACGAAGGCTGGCACACCAATTGGGGCTTTGTGCCGATGACCGAGACGGAAGTAAAACATATGGGCAAAGAGCTACGCCCGATCATCAACCCAGAGCTTACTTGCTTTGCCGAAATTGATGGCGAAGCGGCTGGGTTTTTGGTTTGCGTTCCCGATGTCAACAGCATGTTACATGGCTTAGACGGCAAGCTATTACCCTTTGGTTGGGCCAAGCTGTTATGGCGGATGAAAGTACGCGGGCCGACCACGGCACGGGTGATGTTGATGGGCGTACGCAAGAAATATTCAGCCGGATTGCTTGGTCAATTTCTGCCGTTTCGGTTGATTTACTTCATCGAAGCATACTTAAAAAAATCGTCGATTGAGCAGGTCGAAATGGGATGGATATTAGAAGACAATAAACCCATTCGCCGCCTGATCGAACGCGTCGGCGGCAAAGCTTATAAAAAATACCAAGTATTTGAAAAACTGCTGTGAGGTTGGCATGATACGGCCCGCCGTCGCGATAGCACCAGAAAAAACTTACTTTCTAAAATGGTGAGACGAAATCGGCGAAGCTTCCTAATTGCTGGTCTTTAGCCGACAGGATCGGCGGGGTATCCAAGGGCCAGTCAATACCAAGTTGCGGGTCGTTCCACGCAAGGCCGCTGTCATGTTCCGGCGAATAGACATTTGAGACTTTATAGGCGACTTCCGTATTGGGTTCCAAGGTGACAAAGCCATGGCCGAAGCCAATTGGGACTAGCAATTGCTTCCAGTTTTTGGCCGACAGCTCAATGGCGAAATGCTGGCCATAGGTTGTAGAATTTTTACGCAAATCAACGGCGACATCCAATATGGCACCGCGTAAGACCCGCACCAATTTGTCTTGGGCAAAGGGCGGCGTTTGAAAATGTAACCCGCGCAACACACCTTGCTGCGTAGATAAAGATTGGTTGTCTTGGATAAATTTTCGAGTGAAACCGGCCTCTGCCAAAATGGGTTGATTGAACGTTTCCGAAAAAAATCCACGCTCATCGCCATGTTTTTTTGGCGTGATGATCAGCAATCCGTCAATCGCGCACGTTTCAATCATTTTGTTCCTCAATTCGGTTGATCATGGCCTTGCGTGAACATTGTTCGCATACGCATCCAACGCCTCGTCAAGTTCACCATAAAAAATCATTTTACCTTTGCTTAAAACCAGGCCATGCGTACACAAGCTTTTCATCAATGGCGCGTTATGGGTGGCCAATACCAAGCCTCGGCTGTTTTGCAACAGACTATCCATCCGCGCTTTCACCCGGTCACGAAACGCCGCATCGCCGGTACCGATCCATTCATCGAGCAATAAAATATCCGGCTCAATCATCGTTGAAACTGAAAACGCCAACCGTGTAATCATGCCGGTTGAATAGGTGTTCATCGGGTTTTCAATGGCATCTTCTAGCTCAGAAAACTCGACAACCCCCGGAACCATGGCTTTGATTTCTTTAAAGCTCAACCCCATTTGCAGTCCGCGCATATAGATGTTTTCCAGCCCGGTAGCCTCTGGGTTCATGCCCAAAGAAATGGCGAACAGGCCTTTGACCGTGCCATTGACTGTCAAACTACCACTCGACGGCTTATAAATACCGGCCAGCATTCGCAATAACGTGCTTTTACCCGCACCATTGGCCCCAATAATCCCCAAACGATCGCCGGGTTTTAGCTCAAATGAAATATTTTCGAGAATGGTAACCACACCACGTTTTGTTCGGGACAGATATAAGTCCGTTAGAAACCGCCCCGGATTGGTCAACATTTTGCGATCGCTGGCTTGGAAAATAGGCACGTGCAGACAAATATTTTCCACGTGCAATAACGGTTGTGGTGAAGCGGTTTTCGCTGCCCTTTTTGGCTCTATACCCATAACGGCACGACTTTCGAAAAGCGGTGGCTAAACAAAGCAGCAAATAAAGACCCAATCACGGTGATCGAAATCACCACAACCCAGCTTAACAAGGCAATCGGTTCGCCCATTAACGGGGCGCGAATAATTTCGAGAAAATGATAAAACGGATTAAACACAAGAAAAACCCCCATCAACCCGCCATGCCCGGTATCGCCAGGGATCCAGATGATCGGTGTCGCCAAAAATGCGATCCGCATAATGGCTTGGATGACCTCGGTGATATCTCGATAGCGCGCGCCCAAAATGCCAAAAAATATCGTTAGCCAAATTCCGTTTGCAACCGCAAATGCCAAACCAACCAAGCTAACCAAGGCATAGGGCGTAACCGACAAACGAAAGATCAAAAATACCGCCAATATCAATACAATTTGGTGGGCAAAATAAATAATCGTCGACAATACATCCACCATGACAATATCGGTAAGGCTCATGCCACCTTGTAAAATTTGTGCTTTTGCGCGGCTAAAAACCGTTGTGCTTTTCATCACAAATCCTTCGGCCAAGGCCCAGCCGACCAGACCAATGGTCAGATGGGGAATAAAGATTTCCTCTGGAATGCCACCGACTTGCGCAAATAGTCGGCCGATAATGGCGATGAACAAAATCGGGCCAACCAGTAACCAGGCTGGGCCTAATATGGTTTTTCGATAGCGAATAGCAAAATTAAACCAGGAGATAAAAATCCACATTTGCATACGCTTGCTTGCAAAAAAGTTGGTTTCTTTAAGGTTTACCGACACGTATTTGGTTCCAGTTTAAGCCGTGAGCAATGAAATAGCATTTTGATAAGTTTCTATATAGAAAAATCTGATGAGGTCTATGTCTAACCCCAATTGGGTTTGTTTTATGCGGGCCTGTGATGTTGGCGCATCCAGTGCCACGCCGTGCGGATCATCACTTCAAGATCGTTAAATTGGGGTTTCCAACCCAATTCCGCTTTGGCTTTTGCGGCATTGGCCACCAATATTGGCGGATCACCGGCCCGGCGCGGTGCTTCAACCACAGGGATATCGCACCCCGTAACCTTGGCCGCCATATCAATGACCTCGCGCACCGAAAACCCACGACCATTGCCCAGATTATACGCGCCCGATGATGCACCGCGCTCCAAGGCGCGAAGCCCCAAAATATGAGCATCGGCCAAATCCGAGACATGAATATAATCGCGCAAGCATGTACCGTCCGGCGTATCATAGTCAGTGCCAAAAATGCTTATATGCGGACGAAGGCCTAAGGCAACCTCCAGCACTAACGGGATAAGATGGGTTTCGGGTTGGTGGTCCTCGCCAATTTCAGCCGCCGCATCTGCGCCAGCAGCATTAAAATACCGCAACGAGATAAAACGCAATCCGTGCGCCACTTCAAAATCTGCCATCATGCGCTCGGCCATCGCCTTGGACGCACCATAGGGGTTGATCGGGTTTTGCGGGTGATCATCGGGAATGGGCATGGTTTGCGGCTCGCCATAGGTCGAGCAGGTCGACGAGAACACCAATTGTTTTACCTGATGATCGCGCATGGCTTCCAGCATGTTCAGCGTGCCCAGCACATTATTTCGATAGTATTTTGCCGGGTCATCAACGGACTCGCCAACATTTGAATAGGCCGCGAAATGCAGTACTGCCTGTGGGGAGAACTGGCGAAATGCCGCATCAAGTTGCGCCGGATCGCAGGTATCGCCTTCGACCAACGGCCCCCATTGCACCGCCCACCGGTGCCCAAGAACTAGATTGTCATAGACCACAGGCCGATAGCCAGCGTCCGCCAAGGCCTTGCACGCATGGCTGCCAATATATCCAGCACCGCCGACAACGAGAATGGTTGGTTTTTCAGCCATCGCTATCCACTAACATCCGCTTTCAGGGTTGTCGTTCATTGTTTTTTGCTTACCAGCACCTCGATTAAATCGGCGCGGATACCGTGTTCTATATCATCTATTTGCATAATTACGGTGTTGGTTCCAGCTGCTTTGTCAATAAATGCGGCAATATCATACCCCCAATTATAGGTCATCAAGATACCTTCATCTGTTACCGGATTGCCGTGATATTGTGGTTCCATCAAATGAATAATTTCGCCATCCTCACCCAAAATTGCCCGCAATTCGGTAGCTTTCCATTTGTTGACGATCGGTACAGTAAAAATATGAGCGCCGCCGGGTTTTAGCACTCTGGCGATTTCGCGAAATGCTGCTGCCGGGTTGTACAAATGCTCCATCACGTCTTGGGTGACAAATAGATCAAAGGTTTGATCAGCAAGGCTCATCGCCTCTAAGTTTTGACATTGCTGATTGTATTTTTCATACATCTCACCAGAGGCTAAATCCGGAAAGTACTGCGATGATGAATAGTCAGCACAATCTCGTTTTAGTATTTCGCTGGCACCGCGCGTTCCGGGCGAAGATTCGTGAACACTTAGTTCCTTAAAATTCGGATACACTTGTTTGATCACCCGCATCAAAGCGCGTTCTCTGGGGATGGAGCCACAATTTGAACAAAGCAAATGATCGCGAAACCAATCGTGCTTGGAGTTAAAAACCACAGCCTCGTCGCAAATATCGCAATGGCCGTCTATACTAAATTGATAACTCAACGTATCAAAGCCTTCTTTTCGTTTGAGGGAGTCATCGCTCAAAAAACTGCCGACAAACATGTGCGTCTTCCGAGCGGTATTTAGCAACCCCGCGTCCAATATACTCATAGCCAAGAGAAAAAGAACCTATCTTCTGCATCGCCTTGCTCACTTGTGATGGGCGCACAAATCGTCGATAGTGTTCGCCAAAAAATTTCGGTTCACCTTCGTCATCTCCGCACCGATATTCGAAATAAACCTTTTTGACATTTGCCATTTTTGCTAATTCTTCAATCATTTTCATCTCGGCCTCCGGGGGGATAGCGTGCAGGAAAAATCTAGAATAAATTACGAGATCACCATCATCAAAAAATCCGTCGACTTGGCTTGAAGTTACATCAGTCAACGTATCCAAACCAACTCGGCACGTCGAATACGAAATGTTTTTATGCGGTGTGTCATTAATTCGCAATTGGTTTGCTGCCACCACAATTTGCGAACCATCTAAACCTAAAACATTGTGCCCAAGCGATGCAAAAAAATCCGCATCCCTGCCGTTTCCACAACCGACATCCAAAATATTACACCGCCCGTCAAACTCCGTAGCAATCAGCGCCGCAAATTGCGAGGGCGACAGACCAATTTGCTTAGCATAAAACCGGTTCCAATAGTCTTGATCGTAATTGATCTGCTTTGTCATTATAAAATCTCTATATTGTTATGGATAACGATAGTTTTCGCATAATCTGAAAAATTTTTGAGCTTGACCACCGCTTCGTCCGGTATGCGCCATTGAAATAACGGGTCTGGAGTTTGCCAGTTTGGTCCGTAAACTGCAGCCAAAACTTTTTCTGAATTGTTTGGAACCAATACATTTTGACCTTGAAAACTTGTTAATTTTAAAGGGACAACTTCAGTTTTTTTCATCGCGCTACCAAAATTATATCCCCAAAGCACACCGTCTTCTATCCATGTGATAAATATATCCATGATCAGGTGATCGGTAACATAAAAATGATAATTCCCTTGCGAAAACATTCTTAAATTATGACCACCACTTCGAATTTTTTCGGCAATTTCCACAAAATCAGAAGCCGCTTCACTAGCGCAAGACGCTCCCGAAAAAAATGCGATATCAAAGTCATCATCATGACCCAAAAAGTCATTCTCACGAATACAGCCCAATAATGTTCCATACATTAAAAATAGTTCAACATCGCAAAGCTCTCTAAAAATGCTTTGCACCATGGCATACCCGTCCAATGCTGCACTGCCCCAACCGGTTCTTGCACCCAAAGGCATGATCACATCGCCACTTTTTGGGCTTATTTTTTTTCGCGAGCTTGCCAAATCAGCCAACATATCATCTTGCCCATCATAAGTACCATCAACATATGGCTCGACATTGCCTTGGGCGCGGCAGTGCGATCCATCAGGAAAAACGATCGAAATTGGTGTGTTGATCGGAATAAGCTGTTTGACTGAATCTGAAATTCTAAATTGAAATCCGCAAGCTTCGCGATCAAATTTTTCCTCAATATCAGGTCTAACAATATCTGCTCTAAGTTCAGTTAAATTTATAGTGCCCAAACGAATGACGAGCTCAACCGACGCGTTTTTATGAGTATCTACGGCCCATCCTACAATTTGGGTTGGTGAAACCACCTCCACGCAACCCACATACCTATTTTTGTCTTGCGTCATCAGATTCTTTCGTTTGGGTTTTCGTAATCATGGGTTGATATTAGAAACTAGCGCGGTTTGGTTCCGGTGGTACTTAGGTCAAATACTACCTGTTGAAAACCGGTAATACTTGGTTATCATTGAAGATCATGCAAAAGATCATTTCGATCAAGAAATTCACAAAATACATCATATCTTACCCGGTACATGGTTTCGAATGCTTGATAATCGGCACATTGTAAAATTTCTTCAAAATCAATCTGGTTCACATCATCCAGCGAGTTAATCGCAACCGACGGCATCCGCCAAAGATTGGCAATCTCCATAGTTCTAGAATCATGAACCAGCAACACCGCAGGCACTTTATTGATCAACGCAATCAAATTCCCATGCAGCCGAGTTCCAATACTGGCCGGTCTATCAATGATGTATTTTGTCCAGTCTGCAACATTCAAGAAATATCGAGTATTGTTGGCGAAAAAGCGATGAACCGCATTTGGGTTTATTTGATTAAAATATTGCAACATTGCTGGGCTAGAAGTATGA
>JAESUG010000187.1 GCA_016763185.1 Robiginitomaculum sp.
CTCAATCGCAAAAAAACCACGGGTCTCAAGGCCCAAGTTTTCACAGTTTGCCAACCCAGATATTGAAAAATCATCCACATCCACACACAAAGACACCGGGCCGCTCCATTGGCGAATACCCCCACGATGAACCGGTGATGAGCGGCCATAAACAAAGTACTCACCGGGCGGCACCGGCGCCGGCAACACAGAGCGACACTCACCAGGGCGCAACCGGGTCCACCCCTCGCTCACCAAACCCGTAGCATCAGGAAACCCAATGGCCGTGTATAAAACATAGCTGGTTTCATTGCACAGTTCTTGCCCCGCCGCCTTGACGTCCGATCCCCCTAACCAACCTCCAACACCAAGGGCTAGTACCAGCCATCGGCTTAAGCCCCGGTTCATAATGACCCTGCTACGTTGCGGTCCGGCTCGGCCAGCGCTAATTCAACGATTTGTGCGCGAAGCTCGGCAAGACCCTCGGCTTTTAATGACGAGACACTAAGAATAACCGGGTGCGCTGCTGGGCGCTTTGCAATCACTTTTTCGGTGCGGGCGTGTAAGTCGGCCCGACCTGCAAGTTTGACTTTGTCAATTTTAGTCAGCACCAATTGATAGATCACGGCGGCCTCATCAAACTCGTCCATAATCTCCAGGTCGTTCGGTTTGAGCCCATGGCGGCCATCAATCAACAAAAAGCACCGACTTAAATTTGCCCGGCCCTTTAAGTATGCTCTGGTTAGTTTGGTCCATTTTTCTACCGCTCCGCGAGAGGTGCGCGCATAGCCATACCCAGGCAAGTCAACCAGCATAATTCGATCATCAAGGTTGAAAAAATTTAACTCGCGCGTGCGTCCCGGTGTGTTCGAGGCCCGCGCCAAAGATCTCTGGTTGGTAACGGCGTTGAGCAGCGTTGATTTTCCAACGTTTGAGCGTCCGGCAAACGCTATTTCAGGTAAATCTGGAGCGGGCAATTGTTTTAAATCAACCACGCCCATCACAAAATTACAGGCGCGAGCAAACAGCAAACGACCAGCTTCGCGTCTGGCGTCGTCTATTTCCTTTTGTTGCTCTGTATTCAGTTTTTTTCTCCGCCAAAGACCCGCACAAACAACCGGTCAAACGGGGTTTCTACCCCATGTTTGCGGGTAATGATATATTGTTGGATCAGCGATAGGAAATTGTTCCACGTCCAGTAAATAACCAGACCCGCTGCAAACGGCGCCATCATGATGGTAAACACCACCGGCATAAAGGCAAATATCTTGCGCTGTATAGGGTCCGGTGCTGGTGGGTTCAACAATTGTTGCGCTGCCATGGTACAACCCATCAGAAGCGGCCAAATCCCAACCGCCAATACCGCGCCCAAAATCGGCAAGGTGTTGGGGTCCCAATTGATCAACCCAAACAAATTACCAAATGCGGTTGGGTCCGGTTCGGACAGATCGCGTATCCAGCCATAAAATGGGGCATGGCGCATTTCCAGTGAGATGTAGAGCGTCTTGTACAGCGCAAAAAACACTGGAATTTGCAGTAATATTGGCAAACACCCGCCAAGTGGGTTTGCCTTTTCGCGCTTATAGAGCGCCATGGTTTCTTGTTGCAAGGTTTGTGCATCGCCTTTGTGCGCGGCTTTTATTTCTTCCATTTTTGGCTGTAACGCCTTCATTCGCGCCATGGATGCATACGACTTGTTGGCCAACGGAAAGAAGATCGCTTTGATGATCACGGTAAGGGCCATAATCGCCAAACCAAAATTACCAAAAATGCCATATAGCCAATCTAGCACGACAAAGTAAGGTCGGGTTAAAAACCAAAACAAGCCCCAGTCAATCGCCGTATCAAAACGGGCAATGTTTTGGTTTGTCTCATATCCTTTGAGAATTTTTACTTTTTTGGCACCCGCAAATAATTGCAGCGTAACCTCGGTACGAGTGCCCGGTGCAACTTCGCGCGGCGCACCCAAAAAGCTTGCCTCAAAAACATCTTCACCGGTAGAGGAGCGAAACATTCTCGTCTTCGCTTCTATTTGTTCATCCGCCGGAGCAATGACCGCAGTTAGCCAATATTTAGAGGTAAAACCAACCCAACCACCTACGCCAGACTGGGTGTCACCGCCATTTCTTATTTTCTTATAGCTATGCTTCATTTGCTCGCCACCAACCGCGCCGATCACCCCTTGGTGCGAGACAAAATTGCCGCGAAGTTTTCTTTTTTCCAGAGCGGTTGCGTCTTTGGGCAAGCGGGACGGATCGCCATATTTACGAACCTGTCCAAATGGGCGAATGGTCCGGGTTTCTGTGCCTTGGTTGGAAACCGTATCGATGATGGTGAACATGTATTGATCATCAATTGCAATATGACGGTGAAAAACCAAACCTTCTTGGTTGGTATAAGACAGCTCCACCGGCGCACCGGGTGCCAATAAATCGCCGCGCACCACCTGCCAGCTGGTTTCCAAGCCGGGCAGGGTATTATTGGCCCCCTCGTCGGCCGCACGCCAACCAAACATCGCAAACTCACCGCCTCTGGATAATTGCGGGTCCAACAAGCGAACTTCGGCGCTATTCGGGTCTAATTCTTCACGATAGTCTTTTAGAAACAAATCGTTAAACCGGCCGCCATAGGTTGAAAACGAACCATCAAGCGCTGCATTATCAATGGTAATTTTTGGTGAGGACGCCAAGGCCTGTTGCCCAACTTGGCTGGCCAATTGCACGGCGGGGTCTGTCGTTTGCGGGCTTTGTTCTTCCAAAATCAGCTGAGCTTCTCGTGCAGCAAGGCGTTGCTTTGCGGCGGGCTCAACCACCAAGAACTGATAGATGGTCAGCACAATCAACGCCAAGCCAATGGCCAGAAACAGGTTCTTTTGGTCGCCCATTGTTATTCTTCCTTACCTAGTTTTGTTGGTTTTGGCGGGGCCGTCGGCTTATCCCTACCCTTGGCAACATGCAAGCTGCGCAATGCCGCTTTCATATCACCCAGCAATTGCTGCCAAGGTGCATCGGCCGTTTCTTTACGCGCAATAAACACATAATCCCACCCCGGCACGCCAAATTGGCTTAATACTTGTGCCGCCCCTGCGCGCAACCTTCGTTTGCCTCGGTTGCGCCGTACGGCATTTCCTGTTTTCTTAGTGGCAGTAAAACCAACACGTATCCTTTCGTGCTCTGGCCAAGCTTTGTTGGCTTGGACCACAACTCGGTGGCGGGCAACACGTTGCCCGCGAGCTACGAAGAGAAACTGTTGGTGGTGGGTCAGGCGACTAATCGACATGAGTTGCCTTGGCCAAAAATTAAGCGCTTATCACCTTGCGGCCACGACAGCGACGACGGGCCAAAATCTGACGACCAGATTTGCTGGCCATCCGGGAGCGAAAACCGTGGCGACGGGCGCGAACGATTGTGCTGGGTTGGAATGTACGTTTCATGGCACTAACTTTATCGTTAAGAGAACTTGTTATTGGTCGCGGTTTTTAAGGGGCTAATTGGATCAAGTCAAGCGATGACACCGCTTTTTGGGTTGTTGGTATGTAATTTTTCGCAGTTTGTATTTGGTGGTTTAAGAGACTTGGCCTATTACTGGCCCTGGGTAATGCGCGACAAGACAAAATAGGGGGATGTGATTACAAATCTACAGGTCTCCACACAAACAGTTTTACCGATATCCGTTCGCTCTAAGATATCTTTGGCTAGAGGCTCTTTGGGTCAGCGCTTGCTCTGGTTGACGGTTTTGTTCGTCTTGCTGGCCGAGATCGCTATTTTCTTGCCCTCTGCCGCTGCCTTTCGTTCCGAGTGGCTACAAGACCGCGTGCAAGCGGCGCGGCTCGTCGTGATCGGGGTCGAGGCTGCACAAGACACGATGGTCTCCGAAGACGTTGCCCGCGAAATGTTGGAAACCGCCGGGATTAAAACGGTTCGGATCAACCGCGATGGAATTAGCGAAATTGTTTTACCCGCCCCCTTAGCCCCCGGTGACAATGCATTGGTTGACTTACGTCAACCCTCTTTGCTTCGCTCCTTGGCTGCCACCAGTAATTCTTTATTGCAAAGACAGCCTAAATATTTGCGGGTAATCGATCAATTAGGCTCCGGTGATGACTTCCTTGAAGTGATGGTTTTAGAGGCTGATTTGCGTCAAGAATTATTGGCTTTTTCCATCCGCACTGCGTGGGTATCCTTATTAATCTCTATTTTGTCTGGGGCATTGATTTACGGCACGTTGCTTTATGTTTTGGTCCGCCCAATGCGCCAATTATCCAGTGCTATGGTTCGGTTTGGCGAAGCGCCTGAAGACCCGACCCGGATTGTCATCCCCTCAAACCGCAACGATGAAATTGGTCAGGCAGAGGAAAGTTTAGCCGTCTTGCAGCGCGAAGTTTACCAAGCCTTGTCGCAAAAAACCCGGCTCGCTGCTTTGGGCGAAGCGGTCGCCAAAATCAATCATGATATGCGCAATATCCTGACCAGCGCTCAATTGATCTCGGATCGGTTAGCCGGCAGTGATGACCCAAAAACTCGCAAAATGGGGGAGCGTCTTGTGCGCTCCATCGACCGCGGCGTAGCGCTTAGCCGCACCACTTTGGAATATGGGCGCTCCGTAGAGCCAGAACCAGAGCGCCAAACCGTGTCTTTGCATTTGGCGCTAGAGGACGCTTGGCTTGATGCAAGTTCGGACCTCACGTGCAAAGTAAAATGGGTCAATTCAGTACCCAAAGAACTTGACGTAAAAGCTGACCCAGATCATTTATATCGAATATTAGTCAACCTGATGAGAAACGCCCGCCAAGCCATGCAAGGAACCGGAACACTATTGGCCGAAGCCGTGCCATCCAACTCCAATGTTGAGTTACGAATTGTTGATACTGCCGGCGGTATTTCACCGTCCGTTTTGGCCAATTTGTTCACCCCTTTTTCCGGAACTTCCCGCAAAGACGGTTCTGGCTTGGGGTTAGCGATCGCCCGCGAATTGGCTAGAGCTGGTGGCGGGGAATTAGAGTTGCAAAGCACCGGCGAAGACGGAACCTCCTTCTTGATAAAACTACCCTCTGCTTGAACCTCTAACAGGAAGCGTTTTCAGCAAAAATAACCTTTTCGCAATTCGGTTGCGAGGTTGGTAATAAAAAAAAACAGCTCAAACTCCTTACAAATATGGAGCTTTTACCTCGGTTTAAAATATATTTATGTTGGTTAACGGCCCGGAAACGCTCATCAGCTATGTTTCTTAAAATTATCGGTAAGTCTATTGATGGTCATACGGGGTTTTTGGTGAACGTTCTGCTTAACATTCAAAACAAGCTGGCGGCAAAGGCCGTCTTGTTGTTTTCTGTCTCTGTGGTTTTTGCTGCTGTGTTCCTTGTTGTTATTGGCTCCGCCTCCGAACAGGCGCGCGCGCGAGACCAAGCACTACATTCGGCCCAAATGTTAGCGCTTTCAACCGCAGTTACTGCCTCTAGCGCCACCCGGATCGGTGATTTTGAAGCGCTGAACGATCTGTACCTCAACCTTCGCCAAGAAACCGGCATTGTCGGCGTCTTTATCATAAATAACCAAGGCTTAGTTCTGTCCACAGATAAAGGGGCTGTGCTTTCTGATCATTTTTCCCAAGACCTTGCCTTAGCACGCAGCGCCTTGAGCCGTGAGGTTCTACAACATGAAACTTCGGACATTCGATTTGGATTTGCAGCGCCTATTTTTGCCGATACCGGCTTGGTTGGCGTTTTGTCTTTAGCGTTTTCACCGTCGGCTATTTTACCTAAGTTTGGTACACATTTTCTTGGGAATTTGTGGAAAGGCCTAACTCTAATTGGTATTATTTTTCCCTTGTCTATGTTGGTTTTTGGGTATTTGTTTGCGCCATTAAAAGAATTAATCCGCGTAACCAATTGTGCCGCAACCGGTGATTTGTCTGCCCGAGCAAATGTTTCCTCCAAAGATGAATTTGGCGTTTTGGCCAAAACCATCAACCACATGTTGGGCCAGATGAAGGCGAGTATCGATCGCGCCCAGTGGTTGGCCTATGGCGATGAGCTTACCCGTCTGGCCAATAAAACAGCTTTTTCCGAACGGCTTCGCCAATTGGTTGATACTGCAAAAGCGCCCGGCGCGTTGTTTTTGATCGATTTAGACGGGTTTAAACGGTTAAATGATGCCTATGGTCAAGAAGAGGGCGACGCTTTATTACGGGCGACAGCGAGGCGCTTGCGCGAAGTAACCGGTCGTTTCACCACCAAATTAGCCCAAAGCGGCCCGGTGCCACTCCCGATGTTGGCACGACTTTCGGGCGATGAATTTGCACTCTTGGCCCCAGGTTGTATTTCGACATCCTTAGCCCAAGAGATCGCCGGTGAAATTATCAGTGCTATTTCCAGCCCACTGGATGCCGCAGGTCAACCGGTTACGCTTTCAGCTCGTATCGGTATTGCTATGTATCCGCATGATGCCAGCGATTCAAAAACCCTGTTGAACAGTGTAAACTTTGCCATTGATGTGGCCAAAGACGGCGGCGGCGGCACTTGGCAGTTTTTTGAACCCAGCATGACCCACGCGGCAATTCGGCGCATTACTTTACAAAACGAAATGCGCCGTGCCTTGCGAAACCGCGAATTTATCGTTTACTACCAGCCCAAAATTAATGTCCGGGAAGGGACAATTTCAGGCTGTGAAGCCTTGGTTCGGTGGCAAAAGGCACCGGGGAAAATTTTATCTCCCGGCGCGTTTATTGATGTGGCGGAAGAAACCGGCTTGATCAATGAAATCGGTGATTATGTGTTGGCCGAAGCCTGTGCCGCTGCCGCTCGTTGGGCGAAGGCGGGAAACCCTTGTGCGGTTGCGGTTAATGTCTCGGCTGTGCAATTTTCACGAGACAATTTTGCCCAAATCGTCAATCAAATTCTAGAAAAAACCGGATTACCTCATGAGTTATTGGAGCTTGAGCTAACCGAAAGCGTGGCCATGACCAACCCTGAGCGCTTACTGGAACAAGTCACGCCCTTGCGCGATCGCGGCGTTCGGTTTGCCATTGACGATTTTGGCACGGGCCACTCCTCTCTGGCTTACCTAACTCGGTTGCCGTTTGATGTATTTAAAATTGACCAGTCCTTTGTTCGCGAAATGACCGAAGACAAACATGCCAGAGTCATCGTACAAACCATCTTGGCAATGGCCGAGTCATTGGGATACCGAACCGTTGCCGAAGGGGTGGAAACCAAAGAGCATTTTGCGTTTTTACAATTGCACTGCTGTGATTACGTTCAAGGCTATTATTTTTCCAGACCGGTACCAGAGGCTGACTTTACCGCCCTTCTCATCAAAGACCGCCAAGGCCAAGCCCGACAAGCCCAAGCCCAAGAGCCGCTTGACTTTGCCCGAAGCGCGTAATTTTCCTATATTTTGGGTTCACACTAGCCCTTGAAATTCTTATACAGGCGGGCCAATTATCTTTGGATCACATGCCAATAGGAAAAGCCCTTGTCTGAACCAAGCTCCATCAATGCCGCCAACTGGTGCGGCACCACTATTTTGGCCGTTCATAAAAACGGAAAAACGGTTATCGCTGGCGATGGACAGGTTTCCATTGGCTCAACTGTCGTCAAGGGCAACGCCCAAAAGGTTCGAAAACTGGGCGCAACCGGCACCGTTATCACGGGCTTTGCTGGGGCCACTGCCGATGCGATGGCTTTATTTGAGCGGTTGGAGACAAAATTAGAACAATACCCGACCCAATTGGCTAGAGCTTGTGTTGAGCTGGCCAAAGACTGGCGAACGGACCGCTTTATGCGCCGCTTAGAAGCCATGCTGATCGTTGCCGACAAAGATACGGTGCTGATTTTAACTGGAGCCGGAGATGTTTTGGAGCCAGAACACGGTATTGCCGCTATTGGCTCTGGTGGTAATTTTGCCCAGTCCGCAGCCCGCGCTTTGTTTGATTACGAAGAAGACCCAGAAGTAATTGCCCGAAAAGCGATGGCGATTGCCGCTGAAATTTGTGTCTATACCAATAGCAATTTGACCGTGGAAATTTTGACCCAAGACGAAAGTGCCCCTACATGAGTGAGTTCTCGCCCCGTGAAATTGTTTCCGAACTGGACCGACATATTGTCGCCCAAAGCGATGCCAAACGAGCCGTGGCCATTGCCCTTCGAAATCGCTGGCGCCGGCGGCAAATTGAGGGTGATTTACGCGAGGAAGTAACGCCCAAAAATATTTTGATGATCGGCCCAACCGGAGTTGGAAAAACCGAAATTGCCCGCCGCTTGGCCAAATTAGCCCGCGCCCCGTTCCTAAAGGTTGAGGCCACCAAATTTACCGAAGTTGGCTATGTCGGCCGTGATGTCGAACAAATTATTCGTGACCTGGTCGAGGCCGGAATTTTAATTGTCCGCACCACCAAGCGCGAAGCGGTACAAGCGCGCGCCGAAAGCGCCGCCGAGGAGCGGGTCTTGGTGGCCTTGGTCGGCGAAAATGCCGCCACTGCCACCCGCGAAAGCTTCCGAGTTAAACTTCGCGCCGGTGAGCTGGATGATCGTGAAATTGATATTCCGATCCGTGTCACCAGCTCGCCATTTCAGGGCTTTGAAATTCCCGGAATGCCCGGCGCTGGCATGGGGATGCTTGACCTAAGCGAGATGTTCGGCAAAGGCGCCGGTCAAAAAACCGATAAGAAGCGGATGACGGTGGCCGAAAGCTTTAAACCGTTGCTCGAAGAAGAAGCGGATCGGTTGTTGGATGATAGTCAAATTATTGCTGAAGCCATTTCTTTGGTCGAAAATGATGGCATTGTTTTTCTGGACGAAATTGACAAAATCACCTCCCGGGCCGAACGGGGCGGCGATGTTTCGCGTGAAGGCGTACAGCGTGATTTACTGCCCTTGATCGAAGGCACCACGGTTTCGACCAAACATGGTTCGGTAAAAACCGACCATATTTTGTTTATTGCCTCTGGCGCTTTTCATGTGTCCAAGCCCTCAGATTTACTGCCTGAACTGCAGGGGCGCTTGCCGATCCGCGTCGAGCTACGGGCCTTAACCGACAAGGATTTTTTACGAATTTTGACCGAGCCAGAAAATTCTCTGATCCGGCAATACACCGCCCTCATGCAAACCGAGGGCCTAACGCTTACCTTTACCGAGCCGGCTTTGGTTGCGTTGGCAAAAATCGCGGCAATGGTAAATTCAAATATTGAAAACATCGGCGCGCGGCGGTTGCAAACCGTGATGGAAAAACTGCTTGAAGAAATTAGCTTCACCGCTTCGGATCGCTCTGGTGAAACCATTGAAATCGACGAAGATTTTGTCCAAGCACAATTGGGTGATTTGGCCAAAAACACCGACTTGTCAAAATTTATCCTCTAGGGTTTTTGCTTCAAAAACACATACCAAGCGCCGCTACCGCCGTGCCGTAAATGCGCTTGGGCATAACCACTGGTAAGGCTTGCAAAGTCGGTGGCCGCCAACCAAACCGGCAATGCGCGGCGCAACACACCTTTGCCGCCCAGCCCTTTGCCGGTGATCACGAGCAAGGTTTTCCCCCCGGTCTGTTTGGTTTGGTGGATCGCCTCTAACAGTCTTTCGCGGGCTTCATCCTCGTAAAGCCCGTGTAGGTCAATGCGCCGGTGTATCTCTATTTTCCCACGGCGCACTCGGCGGTGGCCGTCTTCTCTTGCCGGTGTGCTTGACGGTTTATCTGTTGCGGTCTTTGCAACCAAAACAGGTTTGGCTGCGCGGATGGGGCGCTCTTTGGCGGTAGGCGTTGGTTGACGTTTCAAATTGGTTGCTTTTTTTCGTCGAAGCGGGCGGGTTTCAGCTTTGACCCGCGACCAAGCAGGGTCGTCTTGCGGTGGCTGCTTGCTCAAGCGCCAGTTTCTCGCAGCTTTGCCATTTCATTTGGCAATAATGTCCACCATTTGGCTGGGTGCTTTTGAATACCCGCTAATTTTCCAGCTTTGTCACCAGAGCCATAAAACAAATCGCCCCGAAGTGGGCCTTTGATGGCCCCCCCCGTGTCTTGGGCAATCACCAGGAACTGTCGCGCCTCGCCTTTCCAGTCACTTGGGGATTTTGGAAGACGGCTATCAATCCAAATCGGCATACCAAACGGATGATACGCCGCATCAATCGCGATGGAACCTTGGGCGGTTAGTGCCACTCCTTGCGTGCCATTTGGCCCAATATTGGGATCGGTGATGACCTGTTCTTGAAAAAATATATAACGCGGATTGGTGTTCATTAGCTCTTGCGCGCCTTGGGGGCCGGCTTGTTGCATCCAATTTTCAATGGCGGCTTTTGAAGCTTTTCCGGGCTGTAGCTCACCGCGAGAAATTAGCTCTTTCCCGATAGAATGATATTTTTGTCCATTATGCCCAGCAAACGCCGCGCGCGCGGTTTTTCCTGAAGCAAAGCGAATTCGCCCCGAACCTTGTATTTGTAAGAAAAACACATCTATCGCCCGGCCCCATGCCAATGGTTTTCCCGGTTTTTGGCGTATTTCTTGTCGTGAAAAATAAGTTTCCAACTGGCCATTTCGAACCTGTCCAACCAGTATTTTATCCGGCAGGCCGGGGTCGAGGCGGCGCAAAGAAACCGTAACCAAATCGCTTGGTCGTGCTAAAATTGGCTCGGAAAACTCTGGACTTTGTTGTTCTTGCACCTCTAGTTCCGGCTCATAATATGCGGTCAGCAAACCTTGGTCCGTCTCGGCAACAGATACGAAAAACGGCGTAAACTCGCTTTCAAAAAACTGCTGGGCAACCTCGTCGGTTACTCCTTCTAGCTGGCCCGCCTGTTCGCACGGCTTGCGCCACCTTGGATGGCTGTTTTTGGTTCTGGCAAACTTGGCACAAGACCCTAAAAACGCTCGAAATGCGGGCATTGTACTTCCCGTTTGCCAGCCCGGAAGCTCACCAAAAGTAACTTTTTGACGAATGATACCATCGGCATCGGCCCTCGGCGCCGCATCTGGAATGGGGGCCGGTGGCTCTGGCGTTGGGAAAGCCGGGATCACTGGCTCTACGGGCGGCGCGGGTTGTGATGTCGTTACACAAGCAGCCAAGCCAAAACACGCAACGAAAACCAAGGTTTGGCGAATTTGAGTGCTGTTTTTCATTGATGCTCGTTGCCCTACGCTTCCGCTCTCGTCATGCAATTGCGGCAACAGCCGACAGCCGCCAATTTGGATCGCGGCTGTTCAGTGCTTTGGCAAAGGTCCATTGTTCCGTGGTTTGCGCTACGCCAACATCTTCGGCATCAAGGACATTTCCATCTAAATCTTTTTCGACGACGTAAAGCTCCGTATGAAACTCGACGGTGACGTAACTGATGTTGTTTTCAATTTCGGCGTCCGTAATATTAACATCTAACATTCGGACGATATCAATTTGCACTTGGCGTTGTTTGCTTTCGCGGGCGGTTATTGCTTGGTCATAATTGGCATAAACATCCGCCTCTAGCATGCTTTTTAACGTTTCACGGTCGCCGGTAGCATAGGCCGTTACGACCATCTCATACGCAGCTTTTGCGCCTTGCAAAAATGCCCCTGGGTCAAAACTAGGGTCTTCTTGGTGCAAGCTTTCTAGCCCCGAAAAAGAAATATTGCCTAGAGGAGCGTCAGGTGTCTTTGTTTCCGCATTGACCACAGGCGATACCTGCGGCGCTGGCGGTGGTATCGGAGCGCCAACATCACGGCCAAGCACGGAATAAAGTTTGGCTAAAACCGCGACGGCAACACCCGCCATGATAAGAAGTACAACAAGGTCCATTTGGTCTCTTTTTTCTAAACAACTGGCGGCAAATCAATCCGCTTACCATTATAGACCCATTCTTAACCTCCTGTCAGCCCAGCACTTGCCCGATTTACATTGCCGTGTTACCAGCCGCCTCCCTTTTTGCTGAACTGCCAGCGCCCACTTAGTTTAAGGCTTTTCCATGTCCGATACCAATGACACGCCCGCCCCAGCCGCACCGGCTCCAGATGCGCAGGCCGCATCTGCTCCACAACTTCGCGTTCTTACCCAATATGTAAAAGACCTTTCTTTTGAAAACCCAAATGCGCCCGGCTCCCTACAAGGCGGCGCCGCACCAACCATTGATCTGCAAATCGGGGTTAGCATTGATCCGGTTCAAGATGGATTGTGGGAAGTTGGTTTGCCGATCACAATAACCGCAAAGCGCGACGACACTGTGTTGTTTTTGGTTGAGATTTTATATTGTGGTCTGTTTGCGATAGAAAATATCCCCGCAGAAGGCATGGAGCCAATGTTGCATATTGAATGCCCCCGTTTGTTATTTCCTTATGCGCGCCGAATTATTTCCAATTTAACCCAAGACGGTGGGTTTCCGGCTTTGCCATTGGACCCAATTGATTTTGCGGTTGTCTATCGGGCGCGCCTTGAACAATTGGCCCAACAACAAGCTGCCGAAAAAAATGAAGGCGCGGCTCCGTCCAAAGCGTAAAGCAGCCCTTATGGTTTTATATACCGGTGCCAAATCGCGGCATCGCCAAGCTCGTTTAGCAATGTAATATGCGCTTGTTGTTCCGCGTCTTGAACCCGGCTCGCCAATGGCGTTTGCCGTGGGGTGCGCTTGGTCCATGAAAACTCTGTTGTTTGGTCGCCCTCCTCGCCGCAACTAAAATCAAGCACGGTTTCGCGGCCACCATTTAACTCCAAATAAACCCGCGCCAACAGTTGAGCATCCAACAACGCCCCGTGAAAGGCCCGCCCTTCTAGGGAAATTTCCATCCGCC
>JAESUG010000188.1 GCA_016763185.1 Robiginitomaculum sp.
ACACTTTAAACCGAGGTGGGTCGTTTACATTTATGGAAATGGCGCGCCGAGGAAGATTCGAACTCCCGACCCCCAGATTCGTAGTCTGGTACTCTATCCAGCTGAGCTATCGGCGCTAAGTAAAGGGTGGACCCTTGCTTTGAGGAGCGAAACCTAACGCTTGGTGCGTAGGCTTGCAAGTGTAATTCCGTGTAATAACAGCTTTGGTTCAGTCTTGTTGTTTGTGCTGTATGTCAGACCAACATTGGTGGGTGCCGATAGAGCGTGCAGCGCCAATGCCACGTCCGATGGCACGGGTGACACAATCGGCGGCGAGTGACCCAATGCGGGCCAATGTAAAGGCATCGACTTCATGTTCTTTTTGTTCGCCGGTTGCCAGAGCAAACACCACATCACCATCAAACGGCGCAGCAATAGGGCGGATAGCGCGGGCCAAACCGAAGCTTGCCATTTGGGCCATCCGTTTGGCTTGGGCCGGGGTTAGGGCTAGATCAGTGGCGACCACGGCCAAGCTGGTGTTTTGCCGTGCGCCGGGATTTACCTTGGCGGCTCCCCAATCTTCTGGATCAAATCCGCCAGTGCGCGTTGGTTCTGGTTGATAGCCAAATTCGTTTTCCTGTTCAAAGGGCGCGGCCCATAATTGGTTGCTGTTCGGTACCAGAACCGAGCCAAAACAGTTCACCACCACCAATGCAGCCACGCGAAAGCCGTCTTGGGTTGTGATGCTGGCTGACCCTAGGCCGCCTTTGATGGCACCGGCCAACGCGCCGTACCCAGCCCCGGCATTGCCTTGGGCAAACTGGGTGCTGGCATTGGTCAAGGCTTGTTTGCCCAGTTCGCGATAGGGTGGTTCTTCGCCCCAGTTTTTATTGCCACCATTGGCTAGATCGTACAAAATTGCCGAGGGAACAATCGGTGATTTTGGTATGCCCGGTACATTGCTTAACCCAAACCCGGCTCCGGCGGCACCTAGAGCGCTAACCACCCCATCGGCGGCGGCAAGGCCGTAAACAGAACCTCCGGCCAAGACGATTGCATCGACCGCATCCACCAAATTTTCGGGGGCCAACGCATCGGTTTCGCGGGTGCCGGGACCACCGCCAGCAATTTCTACGGCACAAACCATTGGGGTTTGGCAACGGATCACGGTAACCCCGGTGCGGGTTGTTTCGCATGTGGCATTGCCGACAACCAGTCCGGCAATATCGGTGAGTGAGTTGCTTGTGCCCAAATTTGATTTGCTTTGCGCCATGAAGTGCCTTTCCAGCTGGTTCAATTTTGCTATGTTCTGCAAATATAGCAATTGAGGCAAGCCATGATTCGCAGCATTTTCATTTTAACCGTATTTTCGCTCGCCGCTTGTGCGCCGCAACCGGTAGAACAAAGCGCAACAACAAAACCAATGGGGCCAGCAATGGTCGCCGCCGCCAATTCCCATGCGGTAGAAGCGGGTTTGGAAATTTTACGTAATGGCGGTAATGCCATTGATGCCAGCGTCGCGGTACAAAGTGTCTTGGGGTTGGTCGAGCCGCAAAGCTCCGGCTTGGGCGGCGGTGCATTTTTGGTATATTATGATGCAGCCACCGGTAAGGTAACGTCGTTTGATGGTCGAGAAGCGGCCCCATCTGGCGTTTCTGCCGAACTGTTTTTGGACGAGGCTGGCCATGCTTTAGGCTATTTAGATGCGGTAAATTCGGGCCATGCTGTCGGCGTTCCCGGTGCAATGGCGATGTTGGGCATGGCCCATGCCGCGCATGGAAATTTACCGTGGGGATCCTTATTTGATGGAGCAACACAGCTGGCCGAAGACGGATTTGCTGTTTCGCCTCGACTGGCGGCACTGTTGAGCAGGTTTGGCAAACGAGTCCAATTGGACCAGGACCCCAATGCGGCGGCGTATTTTTTTCAAGCAGACGGAACTCCGTTGTCCGAAGGGTTTGTGCGCGATAATCCGGCCTATGCGAATACGTTGCGCCAGTTGGCAAAAAACCCCCGTGCTTTGCTTGAGGGCGAGCTGGCAGAGCAGATCGTAAATTCCGTTGCCAATGGTCCGCGCCCCGGTGCGCTAAGTTTGGCCGACCTTGCGGCGTATCAACCATCGGTTCACGATGCGGTGTGCCGACCATACCGCGCCCGCCAAATTTGTTCAGCGCCACCGCCATCATCGGGTGGGCATGCGATCAATGCTATTTTAGGAATTTTGTCGAATTTCGAGTTTTCTGACCAAGGCGCGGATGATCCGGGCAATTGGCATTTATTGATTGAAGCCCAACGCTTAGCCTATGCGGACCGCGACCGGTATATTGCTGATGATGCGATGGTGGCCGTGCCGTTGGCGGGATTGCTGGATGCCGAATATTTGCGGCAACGAGCCGCATTGATCCGTCCGGGTACAGCCATTGTTAACGTGACGGCGGGCAATCCAAAGGGCGCTATTTTTGGCCGCGATAGCACGAAGGAAGAAAAAGGCACCAGCCATTTTTCGATTGTTGATGGCTGGGGTAATGCGGTTGCGATGACGACAACGGTCGAGTCCATTTTTGGCAACAAACGCATGGTTGGTGGATTTCTGCTCAATAACCAGTTGACGGATTTTGCCCGCAACCCAGTTGATGCTGATGGTCTACCCTTGGCCAATGCACCGGCACCGGGCAAACGTCCGCGCTCGTCAATGTCACCGACTATTGTGTTGGATGTACAAGGTCAATTTATGTTCGCGACCGGGTCGCCGGGTGGTAATTCCATCATTGCCTATACCGCCAAAAGCTTGGTCGGGGTATTGGACTGGGGCTTAACCCCGCAAGCAGCCATTGATTTGCCCAATGTAATTGCCAGAGGTGACATCACCCAAGTTGGTGCCAGAAACTTAGACCCGAACCTCATTCCGGCATTGGAACAAATGGGCCATGTCATTCGCAGTACCCGAGGCGAAGGCTCTGGCTTATATGCCATCCAACGCTTATCCGATGGCACATTGGTGGGTGGCGCGGACCCAAGGCGCGAAGGCGTGGCCAGAGAGCTGCAATGAGGGTTCAATCCTGACACAACCAACCCTGCTTCGCACCCGATTTGCGCCATCTCCGAGCGGGCTTTTGCATCTTGGCCATGCGGCCTCTGCGCTTTGTGCGCATTCATGGGCTGTGCAGCATGATGCCGAGTTTGTTTTGCGCATTGAAGATATTGATCATGGGCGTTGCAAGCCAGAATTTGAGGGAGCGATATTCGAAGACCTGCATTGGCTTGGAATACGCTGGCTTGAGCCGGTGCGCCGTCAATCGGAACATTTGGAAGCCTTCGCAAAGGCTTTGGATGTTTTGCGGGCGCAAGGCGTATTGTATCGGTGCTTTTTAACCCGCCGCGAAGTGATGGCCGCCAGCGCCAGTGCGCCGCATGGAGCAGCCGATGTTTATCTTGGACCGGACCAACCGGTCAGTGCCAGCGCCGAAGCTACGCGGCTTCGCGCGGGTGATCCATTTGCATGGCGGATATCGCTTAGGGTGGCCGAAGACGTGTTGGGGTCGCTTTGGGATGATCTGGAATGGCAAGAAACGGGCGCGGGGCCAGCTGGGGAAGCGGGGTTGATCAAGGCTTGTCCTGAGCGGCTTGGTGACGTGATTTTAGCGCGTAAAGATATTGCAACGTCCTATCATTTGGCGGTTACCCATGATGATGCGGCCCAAGGTATTACCCATGTGATCCGGGGTTTGGATTTGTTTGAAAGCACCCATATCCATGTCTTGCTACAAGCTTTGCTTGGGCTAGCAACACCGGTCTATCATCATCACGGGTTATTGCGGGACACACAGGGTGCGCGCTTGGCCAAACGTGATGGCGCGACCAGCCTGCAAGCCTTGCGAAATGCTGGACACAGTCCAAGCCAAGTTTGCCAAATGGCAAAGCTGTAGGCGTTCGGTTATCTTGGTGCCAAGACCATCATCATCAGCCGGCCTTCTGTTTTCGGCTCAAACTCTACTTTGGCAATTTCATCAAAATCTTCACGTACGCGCTCTAGTAGATTAGCGCCGCGATCTTGGTGGGCCATTTCGCGGCCACGAAACCGGATGGTAACTTTTACTTTATCACCTTGGGTAAAAAACTTGGTCATCGCCCGTGCTTTGACCTGATAATCATGCACATCAATATTCGGGCGCATTTTAATTTCTTTGAGATCAACGGTCTTTTGTTTCTTTTTTGATTCGGAGCGTTTCTTTTGCGCTTGAAAGCGTAATTTACCGTAATCAACAATTTTGCATACTGGCGCATCATCATTAGGGGCAACTTCAACCAGATCTAATCCGGCCGCGCGTGCAGCTTCTAATGCAGCGGTAAACGGCATAATGCCTTGTTTTTCGCCATTTTCATCGATGAGCAGGACGCGCTCTGCGCTAATATCCTGATTGACACGGGGGCCCTTTGGTTTCTTCGGGGCGGCTGGTGGTGGACGACGAGCTATAATGATCTCCTGATTTTGTTACAAAGTGTCAAAAATGAAAACACAGGAGATAAGTTTGCTGACAATGAAATTCTCCGTTGTTTCGTTCCGTGAGGCTTTATGAAGAAAGCTGGCCCGATGATCAAGCACTGAAACCATCAAAATTGCGATTGTGACTATAAAGCACCAAACATTTTCATGGCTCGTATGACATCATCCGCTGAAATTTTATCTAACCCATCACCGATCAAGGTCATAGCGTTGGGGGAACGAATGGCGGTTTTTCGTGCATTATCTTGGCTGCCGTGCAAGGAAATACAGCGTCCGGCCCCCGCGGCGCAAAGATGTAAAATACCATCAGCTAACCCAACTACACCTTTGGCTTGGGTCCCAAGGCTGGCAAGTTGAAATGGATCAGCCCGGGCGCACAGGTCTCGAATTTGTGGAAAAGTGCGGATCAATGGCCGCGCCAGATCTCGCGCATGAATATCACCGGTAATGGCAAGTTCCATCCCAAGCGATAAAATATGACCAGCAAGTTCAGCAAAGGCCAATTGCGGCCAACCGTGTTTCAGGTCTGGGGTCCCCAAATTGAGTAAGACATACGGACCGCTTAGACCAAAATAACCGGGCTGCATGGAAGGTGTTTGGCCTGATAGCCGTAACAGCCAGTTTAGCTGCGGGCCGATGGACAGATCTCTTTCTATTTTTGGGACACCGATAATATCAAGCAATTGATCGTCAGCATCAATTGAATGTTGGTTGTCCTCGCGCAACTTCCATTTCGCTCTAGGTGCTGCGCCTGCAAACTTTGGAGCAAAAAACCCAAAGTTGGCAAATAAATTTTTGGTTAGAGCATCACGTTGTAGATCAATGATTCGATCAAATTTTCGCTGTTTGATTGCCTTGGTTACGTGTGAAAAATTAAAGGTCTGCTCCGACAGATCCGCTGAAATAATATCATCAAACCATGGGGCCTTGGCAGCTAAGCCAGCCAATGATGAGGAGGTTAGCAATACCAATTGCCCAGATGACATGGCTTCGGAAAGCCGGGCGCTGGCACAAAATGCATTGAGCAAGCGACCGAGTGGCCCAAAACAAACGATCAGTGTTTTTTCACTCAAAATGAACCCCGAAATAGTATCGACTAAATTTCAGTTTATGCACGAATCATTCGAATTTGCCAGCAATAGTATTACGCCAGCTTGCATGATCGGTTACTGGTATGGGTCGAGCAATTCTTGATACACAGCCAATGTTGCATTGCACATTCGTTGTAGTGAAAATTGTTCCCGTACCCAGTTTTGCCCGGCGCGCCCCCAATTGGCTCGCGTCTGCGCTGGTAAGGTCAATAATTTGACAATCGCCTCTGCCATGGCTCCGGCATCATTTGGCGGCACCAACAAGCCCCCAATGTCGGGCTGGATGGTTTCTAACGAGCCGCCATGGGCGGTGGCGATCACTGGCCGCCCGGCAGCTTGGCCTTCGACAGCAACCCGACCAAAGGCTTCGGGTTGGATGCTGGCCGAGATGACAATTGTGCTTAATGCGTAGAGCGCCGCCATATCGGTTACGTGGCCCGCAAAATGAATATGACTGTCCAGACCATTTTTGTTTATTTTGGTGGTCAGCTCCATTTGGTAATCGGGCGTGCCTTTGGGTTGGCCGGGCATGAGCAAAACCATGTCGTGACCTTGATCGCGCAACATCGCCATGGCTTCAATCATCACCAAATGGCCCTTTAATCGGGTTAACCGCCCTGGCATCACCAATACCGGTGTGTTGGCACCTAGATGCAGGTTTAACCGACTGGCTAGTTTTTCCAGGCGCAGTGGGTCAATATTCTTGGGGTCCAGGGCTTGCATATCCATGCCAGGAGGGATCACTCGGATGCGAGTTTTGTCAGTGCCGTGAGTTTTTTCAATATGTGCAGCGACAAATTTCGAATTGGCAATCACCAAATCACCCGCAGCCATGATTGAATTATACCGGGTTTTTAGCGTTGAATTGGAAGTATAGACCCCGTGATAGGTGGTCACAAACGGTACTCCAAGTCGTTTCGCAGCACATCGGGCGCTCCATGCCGGTGCGCGGGATCTGGCGTGTAATATTTGACCGCCAAAGGGTTGGGCCGCGTTGGTAATTCTGGTTATGTTTTGCCACATACGCCATGGGTTTTTACTATCAACGGGCAGTTCTTGAAACTGGCCACCACTTGCTTTGAGCTCGTGGACCAGCCGCCCCATACGACTTAGCACCAAGGAGCGCCCGCCGGCGGCCATGATGGCGTTGCTGACATCAACGACGGTTCGTTCTGCGCCCCCGGCGTTCATGCTTGGAATGATTTGGACAATTTGCAACGGCAGTTCTCGACTTGTTTTATCACATATGCGACATCAAATGGAGGAGTAAAAACTTTGATGAGCAGCAAACTAAAACATAAAACCAAGCGCGGCGAAATGCTTAACTACCAAAAATTAACTGGGGAAACCTGCGGGTACCCAACCCTGGTCTGGCTGGGCGGGTTTCGTTCCGACATGCAAGGCACCAAAGCTGAATTTGTTTACAATCTGGCCGCCGCCAACCAATGGCCCTTGGTTCGGTTTGATTATTTTGGCCATGGTGGTTCTTCGGGCAAGTTTGAAGATGGCAATATTTCGCAATGGCGGGATGATGTGTTGGAGGTGATTGATCATCTAACCAGTGGTTCCGTAATTTTGTTAGGATCCTCCCTAGGTGGTTGGTTAGCAATACTGGCCGCATTAGCGCGGCCAAACCGAGTAAACGCATTGGTGTTAATCGCCCCGGCGCCGGACTTCACCCGTGCCTTAATGTGGGAAGGGTTTGCGCAAAACATTAGGGATGAAATTATGCAAAGCGGCGTTTGGATGCAGCCTTCGCCCTATGGACCGGTGCCGATCACCTGCCAGCTTATTGAGGACGGGGATCAGCATTTGGTGTTGGGCGGGCCGATCCCGTTTGCTGGGCCTGTTCGTATTTTCCAAGGTGAAACCGATGCGGATGTGCCGTGGCAACACGCGCTACGGCTACAAGGCATGTTCACCAGCACAGATGTGGTGTTTTCCTTGTCGAAGTCGGGTGATCATAGTTTATCTAGTGTCGGTGATTTGGACCGTTTAGCTTCGTGCCTGATACAAATGGTTAGACAATTACAGACAAAACCTGTTGTCTGAAGCCACCATCCGGCGCACAATACTAAATCAGAAAAAAGAAGTTTCCTATGTTCATGTTTTTTCGCCCAGTTTTCTTCGCCAGCTTATTGATGGTATTGGTTCACCCTGCATTCGCGCAAAGTGATGCCGCACGGTATGAAGATTGTATGCGTTCGGTAATGGAACAACCCTTGGCCGCGTATGAGACCGCGTTGGCCTGGGAAGCAGATTCCGGCGGCGCACCGGCGCGGCATTGTGTTGCTTCGGCATTGATTGAACTCGGCGATATGGAGCGAGCTGCCGAGCGCCTCAAAGACCTAGGCTCAGCGCCCGATATTCGTACGGACCAGTTGCGAGCAGAAATTTTTGGGCAATCCGCAGAAGTGTTTTTGCAATTAGCTCAGTATGCAAATGCTTTAGCAGCCATTGATGCAGCTTTGGCATTGGTTCCTGATGATTTCCAGCTTCGGATTGATCGGGCCCGTGCCTTGGTTGAACTAGAAGAAATCGAAGCCGCGGTACAAGAGTTAGATACGGTGTTAGCCAGCCAGCCAGATGATTTATTGGCACTACGCTTGCGAGCCACTGGTTTGATCCAATTACAACAACTTGCTTTGGCCGAACTTGATGTGGCGCAGGCGCTGAGCTTGGCGCCGTCTGCTGTCGATGTCTTGTTATTGCGCGGTGCATTGCGTGAGGCGCAACGGTTGGCGGCTAAACCCTAACCACCCCACCATTCTTGGGCTACGTCATCATCTGTTTCATCAGCTAAATGCAGGTTAGCAAGCGCGGTGAACTCTGTCGGGGCTAACAGTTGCGCCAACGCCCACACGGCCATTGCTCGCACCAATGGCGACGGGTCGGATATGGCTCGTTTCGCCGATGGAATAAGCGCCGCCTCATTTGAGTTGCCAATTGCAATCAGAACATTGCGAAGAAACCGGTCGCGGCCGGTGCGTTTAATCGGTGATCCGGCAAAAACTTGGCGAAAACTGACTTCGTCCAAGGCGGCTAAATCTGCAAGATACGGCAAGCTAAGTTCGGGCCGGGCGTGTAATTTGCTCTCGGCCCCCACTTGGGCGTATTTGTTCCACGGACAAACGGCCAGACAATCGTCACAGCCATAAATGCGGTTGCCGATCGCTGTTCGGTATTGCTTGGGGATATGCCCTTGGTGCTCAATGGTTAAATATGAGATGCAGGCGCGGGCATCGAGCTGGTACGGTGCAACAAACGCATTGGTTGGGCAAATATCAACACAAGCTTGACACGAGCCACAATGGTCTTGGCCCGGCTCGTCAATTGGCAATATTGCTTCGGTCAAAATCACCCCTAGAAACAGCCATGATCCTAGCTCTCGCGACACCAAATTGGTGTGCTTGCCTTGCCAACCCAAGCCAGCTTGCATGGCCAGGGGTTTTTCCATTAATGGGGCGGTATCGACAAATACTTTGACGGCTTCGCCGGTTTCATGGTGCAACCAACCGGCTAGTTGTTTCAATTTTCGTTTGACCAGATCGTGATAGTCACCGCCCCTGGCATAGACGGATATATTGCCGTGGGCCTTGTGCTCCAGCGATGACATCGGGTCGTGATCAGGGCCGTAGTTCAACCCCAGAACCACCGCAGATTTAGCCTCTGTCCACAGGTCTTGTGGGTGTTGTCGCCGGTGAGCTTCGCGGGCCATCCAGTTCATATCGCCATGATGGCCGAGTGTTAAAAATTCGTGCAAATACTGGGTGGCGGGCCATGGTTCGGTAACCGATGTAATGCGCGGCGTGGCAAAGCCTTGTTGTTCGGCCAGTTTGTGCAAGCCTTGGATCAGTGCAGAGCGATCCACAGTGGTCACGGTTAAAAATCCAGATCAGGATAATGCGGCACGGCTGGAATACCGGGAAATGTATCGTCCAGTAATGGGCGAAATGAGGGGCGAGATTTGAGCCGTACATACCACGACTTGAACAAAGGAAATTCCTCAAATGGAATATCGCCAAAATAATCAAGACAAGACAAAGAAGCCATGGCCGCCAGATCGGCCAAGGTAAGGTTGTCGCCGGCCAACCAATTTCGAGTTCCGATCAACTCCTCTAAAACTCGAAGATGCAAGCGCAAATTTTTCTTGCCTTCGCGCATGGCTTGAACATCCGGCGCACCCAATCCCAACATTGGTTTTTCGACCCGTTCAAATAAAATCAAGCCCAATACCTCTGATTGAAATTTGTCTGAAAACCAACTCAACAATCGCCGCACCTCGGCCCGTTCCAATACCGGTTTCGGTAATAATGGTTCAGCCGCACGGGTTTCTTCGAGATACTCTAAAATGGCGCGACTTTCACAGATCACCCGTGTGCCGCCCGGTTCTTCTTCACGCAATACTGGCGGGCGGCCTGAGGGATTAAGTTGCTGTAATTTCGGGCCATCCGCTGGAAGGTCCAACCGGTGCGAAACAAATGCCAACCGTTTTTCGCCCAGCGCCAAACGCACTTCGCGCGAAGCTGGGTCCAAGGGCCAATGAAACAAAGTGCGTTTCAACGTTTACCTCCTTCGCGCCGAAAATGATCTGTGCCGTGTGGTTCTGCTTCGCCTTTCGGGTCCGGATGGATCAAGATATCAGCCGCCGGCCAAGTTTCGAGTAATTTTCGTTCAATTTCGACGACAATTTTATGGGCCGCCGCTAAGGTTTGGTTTGGTTCAAGGTCAACATGAAATTGCATATGAACATAAGAGCCAGAGGCCCGCGTGCGTAATTCGTGGATGGAATA
>JAESUG010000019.1 GCA_016763185.1 Robiginitomaculum sp.
ATTTCAGCACGGAACCGCGATATTTCGTCCGGGCGTTATGATCAGTTTATCCAAACCGATGCGGCCATAAATCGCGGCAATTCTGGTGGGCCGTTGTTTAATATGGCCGGCGAGGTCATCGGTGTGAATTCAGCGATTTTGTCGCCGTCGGGTGGTTCAGTTGGTATTGGGTTTTCGATCCCATCGAATTTGGTTTCCCAAATCGTTGATGAATTGCTGCAAACCGGCTCGATTACCCGTGGTATGATCGGGGTCAGCGTCCGTTCGGTGAGCCGTGCCATCGCTGAAAGCTATGGTTTGGAGCGGGCAAGAGGCGCGTTGGTATTTTCCGTCACCGATGATGGACCGGCTGCCGATGCTGGTATTTTGGTTGGCGATTTGATCATTGAGGTTGACGGCGAGATCATCGAAGATTCGCGAAGTTTGACCGCCTTAGCCGCCAAAGCAAAGGTTGGCTCGAAGATCGAGGTGGCGTTACTCCGTGAAGGCAAGCAAGAAACCATGAGTGTCACCGTTGGTTTGCTTGAAAACGAAGAAGACAGCGTTCGTAAAATACCAACCGAGCCGGATACACCGCCGGAATTGGTGTTGGATATGGAGCTTGCGGTTCCGACGCCGGAGTTGCGCCGTAAGCATTCCATTCGCTCATCGGTCAATGGTTTGGTGGTGTTGTCGGTGCGTGCAGGTTCAGATGCCGCCCGAAAAATACAGATCGGCGATGTTCTGGAACAAATTGCCTGGGCCGAGGTCAATAGTTTGGACGAAGCCAAAGCCCAAGCGCAAAAAATCCAAGCGCAATCTGACCGCCCAGTTTTGGTGATTGTCAACCGGCGCGGCGAAGTGTTGCGCTTGGCTATTCGGCCCTAATTACCCAGTCAGAAATGGCAATACCTTGAAAAAATAAGGCGCTGGTAAGGTCCGTGTGGCGAATACGGCCATTGGCGTGTTGCTCAAGTATCGGTTTGCCGTGATAGGCAATCCCAAGATTAGCTGCTTGGACCATCAGCAGATCATTCGCCCCGTCCCCGATGACGCATGCATTGTCCGGCGGCGAACAAAGGCGCTGTAAGTGTTCAAGCTTGGTTTGCCCGTCCAGTATCGGGCCAATGATAGTACCGCTAAGGTGTTGTTGCTCAACACCCAGTTCATTGGCATGGAACTGGTTGAACCCTAATTGTTTTGCAACGCGGTTGGCAAACCAGGTAAATCCACCAGAGACCAGCACCGTTTTTGCGCCAATTTGGTTCATGGTGGCGACTAAAGTTGCGGCCCCCGCATTGATATGAATACGGGTTTCCCAACAGTTCGCCAAAATGCTTTGCGGTTGCCCGGCCAATAACGCAACGCGAGCGCGTAAGGCTTGGGTGAAGTCCAACTTGCCGGCCATTGCGGCGGATGTAATGGCCCTTACCTTTGGGCCGACACCGGCCAAGTGTGCAAGCTCGTCAATGCATTCTTGTGCAATCAGGGTCGCGTCCATATCGCATAATAGAACTTGGCATGGTTTGGGTTCATTTTCGTGCAAGCACCAATCTATTTGCAACGGCTCCAACAGCTCGGCCACAGTTTTTACATGGGTTCCTGCCGGTGCGAACCAGAGCAGCGCTTGGGCGTTGGCCAATTGCGAAGCATAGACAAAGCCGCTAGCTTGTAACAACTGTGATGCAATTGCTAAATCCGGATGGCCGGGTTTGCTTACGATTGAAAGAGTGAGTTTCATTGTCGAGTGAACATTCCAAATCAAAGACGCTGCCTATCCTGCTGGTTTTCGGGCCAACGGCAAGTGGAAAGACCCATGCGGCGATTGCTTTGGCGCAAGAAGTGGGCGGTGAGATTATAAACGCGGACTCGATGCAGCTCTACAAAGGTCTGCCCACCCTAACCGCATTGCCAAGCCGTAAAGAACAAGCCGGCATTGCCCATCATCTATTTGGTACAGTGCCGCCCGACCAACCCTGGTCCACCGGAATTTGGTTAGACGCAATCGCACCGATTGTCCGTCAAATCCAAGCCCGTGGCCGCCGTCCGATTTTGGTCGGCGGCACGGGATTGTATTTTGAAGCGTTGACCAAGGGTTTGGCTCAAATTCCAAATATTAGCAAAAATACCCAGCTCAAAGTTAGTCAGTTAGCGCAAGAAAAGGGGTTGGAATATCTTCGCGAACAGCTTGAACGTGTGGACCCCCAAGCCGCCTCCCGGATTCTTGGCGCCGACCGCCAACGGTTAATTCGAGCGCTTAGCGTCTATCAGGAAACCGGTAAATCTCTGACTTCTTTTCAACAAAACACCCAACCCGTATTCAGACAAGATCAATGGCAAGGTGCGGTTTTATTACCAAAACGAGAACAATTATATGCTAGGATTGAGGCTCGATTTGACCAGATGCTCGCAACCGGCGCATTGGACGAATTGCAGGAATTTTGTCGGGCATGGCCAGAGCTTGATTTACCTTTGTTCAAAGCCATTGGCGTGCCGTCATTGCTCAAAGTGCTAAACGGTGAAATGGCGCTGGTTGATGCCACCGCACAGGCCAAACGCGATACTAGGCGCTATGCCAAGCGCCAAATGACATGGGCCCGTGGCCGGACGGCAAGCTGGTTGCACGTGGACGACGCGCAAGGTGTGTTCAAGTTGTGTTTGTCTTGATTTTACCGTTAAATTCGTTGTTTGATGGTTTTTTGACTCAAGCTTTGCGAAAATCTCTGATACAGGTCTTGCTCCGGCCTAGTTTGCAACGCAAAACAGCTTGAAACTCAGTAAAGTTTTCAATTGAACACCCTGATTATAAAGGAACATCCTCTTGTCGATTTTTTCTAGACTATTCGGAGCTATGTCATCTGACATGGCTATTGATCTGGGTACCGCAAATACGTTGGTGTTTGTCAAAGGTCGAGGCATTGTTTTAAACGAACCATCAATGGTTGCCTATGAGATTATTAATGGGCAAAAGGAAGTCCGTGCGGTGGGTGCAGATGCCAAGCGGATGCTAGGGCGGACACCGGCCCAAATGGAAGTCATTCGCCCGATGAAAGATGGGGTGATTGCTGATTTTCAGACCGCTGAGGAAATGATCAAGGTTTTCATTCAAAAAGCACAAAAGACGCGCTGGTTTGCCAGTCCGCAAGTGGTGATTTGTGTGCCTTCTGGTGCGACCCAAGTTGAGCGTCGGGCCATTCACGACAGCGCCTTAGCCGCCGGCGCTAGGCGAGCATATCTGATTGAGGAACCGATGGCAGCGGCGTTAGGTGCCGGATTGCCATTGAACGATCCAACCGGTTCCATGATCGTCGATATCGGTGGCGGTACGACTGAGGTGGCGGTATTGTCGTTGGGTGGTATTGTGTACTCTCGTTCGGTGCGGGTTGGAGGTGACAAAATGGACGAGGCGATTATCAATTATGTGCGCCGAACCACCAATATGTTAATCGGTGAAACCAGCGCTGAAAATATCAAAAAGGAAATTGGGACTGCAGCTGCTCCAAAATCCGGCGATGGGTTGTCGATGAATATCAAAGGCCGAGATTTGATGGCAGGTATCCCGCGAGAGATTAAAATTACTGAGGTGATGATTGCCGAAGCTCTGTCTGAGCCGGTGGAGCAAATTGTCGATGCAGTCAAGGTTGCGCTCGAAGCCACGCCGCCTGAACTCGCCGCTGATATTGTTGACAAGGGCATTATGCTAACGGGCGGCGGCGCATTGCTGCGTAATTTAGATAGTGAACTTAGAATGCGAACCGGATTGCCGGTTATGATCGCAGATGAGCCGTTGTCGTGTGTGGTGCTAGGTTCGGGTGTTACATTGGAAAACTTACATCTCGCTCGTGGTAAATTATCGGCGATTTAGAACTGGGAATTATTGGCAAAGGAGCAACCTGACACGGTTGGTAGACCCATATGGCAAGACCTTCAGCAAGTTCATTTGGTTGGTTGCGCGGGTTTGGTACCCGGATCTCCTTGTTTTTGCTGATCTTGGTGTCTGTTGGTTTGTTGGTTCAATACAAAGTCAGTGATAACAATCAACAATTTTCCGGAGTGCGCCAAGTTACGGACGATGTAACCAGTCCTATTTCGAACGCGATAACGACCCCGATGTGGGGCACAAAACGGGCTTGGGGTTTTATTTCATCACATTGGAACGCTGCAAAACGAGTGCGGCAATTAGAAGCTGAGAACCAAACCTTGCGACAATGGGAGGCTTTGTCTCATGCGCTGCACAATAAAATAGTACGCTATGAGCAATTGCTGCAAATACAAGGCCAACCGGACTTACGCGTGCTGTCAGCACGAGTGATTGCCGAAACCCGCGGGCCTTTTGTACGCTCAGTTTTATTGCGTGTTGGTCGCCGTGATGGCGTTCGCCAGGGACAGGCGGTGGTCGGCCCAAATGGTTTAATCGGTCGCATTGTGACGGTGGGTAATCATTCATCGCGAGTTTTACTCGTAACGGATTTAAACTCCAGAATACCGGTGCAACTTGAAGGTTCCAACACCAGAGCCATATTGGCCGGGGATAATCAAGGCAATCCAAAGCTGATTTACATGGGTAAGAGCTTTGTGCCCGTGGCCGGCACGAGGATAAGCACATCCGGTGATGATGGCGTTTTACCTGCCGGGATTGCCGTTGGCGAATTGCTTACCCTGCAGAGCTCTGACGTTGTGCGGGTGCGCACCTATGCCGATCTTAGCGCCATTGATTTCGTGCAAGTGTTAGCCCAACCATCATTGGTGCCACCAGAAGCAGAAATAACCGAACCGGTTCCAGCCCAAAGTGCAAATACCACTGGAGACGTTCAATGAGCGCCAGGATCACGCCGCTATCGTCCGTCGGAGCCAGAGCTGGATTGCTGGCATGGATTGGGGGGCCAACATTGGTTTCCTTTGTCGGCCTTTTGATTTATGTGGCACCGGTGCATTTACTGGGTGTGCACATCCCCATGCCGCTATTCCCATTGATGGCAATCTTTTTCTGGGCTATGGCCCGACCGCAATTAATGCCGCCGATTATCGTGTTTGCGATCGGATTGCTGCAAGACCTGATGACCGGTGGTCCGTTGGGGTTATGGGCCTTTTCCTATCTTAGCGCCTATATGGTTATGACCTTAAAAAGTGAGATGTTTGCGGCGCATGGGGATGCTAGTTTATGGGTGGGATTTGCTCTGATGGTCGGTTGCACAATGGTGGCTGCGGGGCTGGCTGGTTGGCTGGTTTTTGGGTCGCAGGTTGATTGGCTATACCTCATCGTTCAAAGTTTTATTACCGTGTTGGTCTATCCGTTGGCGGGGCGATTTTATCGCCGCGTGCAACGAAGTACCCAACAAGCAAGGCGCTTGTATGATGTGCATCATGGGCATCGGATATGAGGGGGCGCAATGATGATACGGGTGCGCAATTTACCCGCCGGGCATTGGTCTTTGGTGGGCTTGGCGCTTTGAGTTTTGGGGGTTTGGCGGCACGGTTGTATCAGTTGCAAATTCTGGAATCAGGAAAATACCGAGGATTGTCAGAAGAAAACCAATTCAATTATCGTTTGTTGGTGCCAAGTCGTGGACGGATACTAGACCGTCATGGCCGTATCTTTGCTGGCAATGTCGAAAACTATCGGTTGTTACTCATGCCAGAGCAGGTCAAAGATCTGGATGCGTTATTGTCGCGTCTTCGTAAAATGTTTGATCTATCACCGGCTCGTGAAGCCGATATTCGTAAGAAGTTTTCGCAACGAGGTCGTTTGTCGCCGATTCCGATTGCCAATAATATGGATTGGGAGACGTTTGCAAAAGTCAATTTATGGCTACCTGATTTGCCAGGAATACAACCTGATGTGAGCGAAGTGCGTGAATATCCAAACGGCGAAGACAGCGCTCATCTGATCGGTTATGTGGGGCGGGTGCCTCCCGAACAAAGCAACGAAAATGAGCCATTATTGCGACATCCAGGGTTTCGCATCGGGCGCGTTGGCGTTGAAAAACAATATGATCTCGATTTGCGCGGCAAAGCCGGGGCGTTAAAATTTGAGGTAAATGCCTTAGGGCGGGTGGTGCGTGAATTGCCCGATATTCGCACGGCTGCTGATGCTGGCGATGATCTGCAACTTACACTGGACAAGGAATTGCAGGCTGCAGCTTGGCACGCGTTAGATGGAACTAGCGGTGCCGCTTGCCTGCTGGAATTAGAAACCGGTGCTGTCCGCGCTTTAGTTTCTACGCCATCCTATGATCCAAATAAATTCGTTCGTGGTATTTCGTCAGTGGACTATCAAAAATTATTAAGTGATGAATATAAACCCTTATATAACAAGGTAATAAGCGGTACATATCCACCTGCTTCATGCTTTAAAATGGTTGTTGCAATGGCGGCCTATGATGCGGGTTTGATCAACCCAAGAGAGCGCATGCGCTGTACGGGGGAAATTACATTGGGCGATCGCAAATTTCATTGTTGGCGGCGGCGGGGTCATGGGCTTGTTGATCTAAATACGGCGATTGGAACCAGTTGCGACATATATTTTTATGAATTGGCCAAACGGCTGGGGATTGATCGCATTCATGATGCCGCAAAACAATTTGGGTTTGGTGAATTGTTTGATCTAAGCTTGGGTGTCGGTTCTCGTGGTATCGTACCCAATCAAGCGTGGAAACGGGCACGAATTGGCGAGCCCTGGGCGCAAGGTGAAACGCTAATTGCCGGAATTGGCCAAGGCTATCTTTCTGCTACTCCAGTGCAATTGGCGGTGATGACGGCTCGTATCGCCACCGGTGTTCAAGTCCGTCCGCACATTGTGAGCCTGCATACCGAACCGGCGCAACCCTTTGCGCCGGTGTCATTCTCTCAAACGGCGTTTCAAATCGCGCGCCAAGGCATGTCCAGCGTAGTCAATAAGTCATGGGGTACAGCTTATAAACCCGGCGGGCTTGACGGCAAGGAAATGCAATGGGCCGGCAAAACCGGTACCGGCCAAGTGCGCAAAATTAGCCAAGCAGAACGGGATGATCGGGTAATTGAAAACCATGAATTGCCATGGAAATTGCGCGATCATGCGTTGTTTGTCGGCTATGCCCCGCTGGAAGCCCCAAAATTTGCGATTGCGGTGGTGGTGGAGCACGGCGGTGGTGGCTCTACGGTTGCCGCGCCCATTGCCCGAACTATTTTAAACGCAGCCTTGGCCGAAGAGCCACTTCAAAGCGCCCGCTCTGTGGTGGAACAACCATGAATTTTCTACGCGTCACCCGTCCTGAAGTCACCTTATCATTCCTGGGCAAGATAGCCCGGATCAATTGGGTGTTGGTGATTTTGCTTACGGCCTTGGCACTGGTTGGTTCCATCATGTTGTATTCGGCTAGCGGTGGTCATTTTGAGCCATATTCGAGCCGTCACGGCACTCGGTTTTTGATCGCGCTTGGATTAATGTTGGTTTTGGCATTGGTTGATATTCGAATTTGGATGACCTTGGCGTATCCGGTTTACCTATTTAGCGTGCTTCTATTGGTTGGCGTTGAATGGTTTGGCGAAACTGCGATGGGCGCGACGCGGTGGTTGGATATCGGGCCGATACGGTTGCAACCTTCTGAGATCATGAAATTGGCATTGGTGTTGGGGCTGGCGCGCTATCTACATGCCCATGGCGAGCTTACCAAGTTGCGGCACCTGATTGTTCCGATATTGATGATCGGTATTCCATTTGCGTTGATATTACGGCAACCGGATTTAGGTACGGGCGTTCTGGTTGCTGGGTTGGGGTTGGGAATGGTTTACTTGGCGGGCCTAAGTTGGTGGATTATCTTGGTCGGGGCCGGTTTTGCGGGAATTGGCTTGCCATTGTTTTTGATGTTTGGTCTGCAAGAATACCAATGGCGCCGGATCAGGACGTTTTTAAACCCGGAAGACGACCCCTTAGGATCAGGGTATCATATCTTGCAGTCTAAAATTGCGTTGGGGTCTGGCGGGGCCGACGGCAAGGGTTTTTTAAAGGGTAGCCAGTCTCATTTAAATTTTCTACCAGAAAAGCAAACCGACTTTATTTTTACGATGATTGGCGAAGAGTTTGGATTTTTCGGGTCCGTTTTGGTGCTTGGGCTGTATTTGATGGTTCTTGGCGTAGGGATGTATGTGGCTATTCGGTGCCGCTCAAGCTTTGGGCGGATGATGGCAGGTGGCGTGACCATTACCTTTGGACTTTATGTGATTGTGAATGTTGGCATGGTCACGGGGCTATTGCCGGTGGTTGGGGTGCCCTTACCACTTATTTCTTATGGGGGCACGGTTGTGCTGATGGTGATGGCTGGTTTTGGGTTGGTGATGAATGCACATATTCACCGCGATTCGGTTCTGCCGACCGGAAAAACTTTGATCCTTTAAGGGCGCGTTAGATGTCGATTGGTTTCATTTTGTACTTGTTGTTGGCCAATTGCGCCCCAATAGGATATTCGCTTGACCAATTCTGTCATATGATAGGGTTTTGACAGCCAGTCGTTCATTCCGGCGGCTTTAAATTTGTGTTCCTCATCGCCAGTAACATGAGCCGTTAACGCAATGATCGGGACCTGGTTGCCTAAGTTTCGTAAGGCTTTTGCCGCCGTATACCCATCCATTACCGGCATTTGCATATCCATAAACACCAGATCAAAAACTTGAGAGCTGGCGGCATCGATCGCCAATTGACCATTTTCAACGATTGTTATGGTATGGCCAAGTTTTTCAAGCAAGGTACGGATCAACAACTGGTTTGCCGGATTGTCTTCGGCGACTAGGATATTAAAACACGAAGCTTCATCGTCTGCATTGTCCGGTTGACTGGCCGGGGGTTGCGCTTGTTGTATCGGGAGCTCAAACCAAAATGTTGAACCTTTGTTCGGGGTAGAGAACACACCGATTTCACCGTTCATGGCCTCAACCAAACGCCTAGAAATAGCCAAACCAAGCCCCGTGCCGCCGTATTTTCGAGTGGTTGAGGCATCGGCTTGGACAAAGTCTTGGAATAACTTTCCCTGTGCTTGTTCTGATATCCCAATACCGGTGTCCGTGACTTCAAACCGTACGCGATCGGTGTCCGTAGGCGAAATCGCTATTTTCACGTCTCCGGCATCCGTAAATTTAAGGGCGTTTCCGACCAGATTGATCAATACTTGCCGAATTCTCGCCGGGTCACTTGTGTAAAATGCATGTAAGTTTTGATGCAGCGTAATGGACAATTCAATATCTTTATTCTGGCTGGTGACAGCAAAAATATCGTATACATTATCAACGGTTTCGGCCAAATCGAAGGGTATTTCTTCTAAGGTTACTTTGCCAGCTTCGAGTTTGGAGTGTTCAAGAACATCGTTCACCAAACTTAGCATATGTTGTCCGGCCATATTGGCACTTTTGGTGAGTTTCACTTGATCTGCGGGTTGCTTACAATCCAACAATAAATCAGTCATTCCGATCACCGCATTTAGGGGGGTGCGAATTTCATGGCTCATGGTCGATAAGAAGCGGGCTCGTTCTTCGGTGGCAGCCTCAGCGGTTTTTTTAGCTTGGATCAATTGCTTTTCTGCACGTTTCTTGCGGGTAATATTAAACGCAACCCCCCGATACCCAAAGCAATTTCCATCTTCGTCAAATCGGGCAACGCAATGAACCTCTAACCATTGGCCACCATCGCCAGAGCGCTCATTTAAGCGAAATTCACGGGTTACACCACGATCAGATCTGCGGATACTTTCGAGCCAAGCATCATGATCTGGTTTTAGGTATTCGGCCAGCACCCACGTAGGTTGTCCAATAAGCTCCTTACTAGGAAGGTTTGTGAAATTTTCGATGGCATTCGACGTGAAAGTAAATTTTCCTTCGGCATCAAGATCAAATATCCAGCCTTGCGCCGCATCCACCACTTCGATCAATCGTTGGCGGTTTTCTTCTACTGCGAGGTCTGCTAACTTGCGATCGGTAATATCACGCGCCGCCCCACGAAACCCGGTGAATTCTCCGTGGCGATCGAAAATAGGTTTGGAGCAAAAATTGACATGTAATGGACTGCCGTCTTTGTGGTATAGTAATTTTTCCAATTCAACAGGTCCGCTATTTTTTCGTGCAACCAGCCAGTCTGCTTGACTGATTGGTGGGTTTTTGATGAGGTTAAACGGTGACATCGTTAAAAATTCTTCATGGGTATAGCCAAAAATAATGGGGCCCATTTCTGAAATATATGAAAAAGTACCGTTGGCATCCAATTCAAAAATCATTTCCTTTGATTGACTAAGGACATCGCGAAATCGTTGTTCACTTGCGGTCAGCTCCAATTGTGTATTCACCCGATCGTCCACATCCATGATGGTGGCGTATATAATGCCGGGCTGATCGGTGCTGTCGAACTTAGCGATGGAGCGGATTTCAAACCATTTCCATGCCCCGTCTTTACAACGAATTCGGTAAGTGCGGGTGGTCATACCTGTGGTTCGTAGCGCTTTGTCATATTCGGCACTGGCATTTTTCTGATCATCAACATGGATGCGGGCCCGCCAATCCGCGGAAGAAATATCAAGTGTTTGGTCATCTTCGCCTAATAATCGCGCCGCTTCCGGTGACAATCGGATCATGCTGTTTTTATCATCAACACGAAGTGCACCAATTTTGGCAGCGCGTAAAAACATGCCGTGTTCCATTTGCAGCTCAGCATGCGCCGTTAAATCACGAACCACACCAACCACAGCCGTAATACTTCCGGTTTCGTCTTGTTCGGCTTCGCCGGACACAACCCCCATATATTGCGTGCCGTCGTTCGCGAAGAATTGATATTTGATATCAAAAGCACGAGCGGTTTCAAAACATTCCTCGACAGCCGCGTTGATGGCACGCGCATAACTTTTTGGTATTTTCGTGAACAGCTGGGTTTGAATGTCTTGGTTGTTATCCAAGTTAAAAATTGCGTGGATGTTTTCTGTGACTAGCAATTCTTTATATATTTTTGAATAGCGCCATGACCCCGTGCCGGTCATTTTTTCGGCTCTGGCCATAATGTCCGAGCGGCCAAATTTTTGTAAACTAGCATCGTCATAATCAATTAATGTTGAAAGGAAATGGTACTGAAGTACGTCTGTTTTTGGGTCGTGGCGGCTCGTAACCATACAGCTAATCGCATAGGGGGTTCCGTCTTTTCGTTTAATTCGGGATGTAAAATGCGCGGGTTTTCCTTGTTCCGCAGATTTTCTGGCTCGTAAGATCGCATCTTTTTCGGTGTCAGGCGTGTCAAAACAATCGCTTGGATGCTTGCCGATCAATTCTTCGCGAGTAAATCCATTATTTTCTAACTCAAGGTCATTAACATCGACAATAACCGGCTCGCCATCGCGCATTTCCAATACCAACAAGGCAATGCCGCTCAGGTGATAATTATTAGTTGAGTTCAATTGACAATTCCCCTCGTAAAACAGTTAAAATCTCAGCTTTAACGCTTTATGTATGCCAATAAGCTTTCAGTTTGGTTAGCAACGGCAATGTTGCCGATTGACCCACAGCCAAAGGCAGTCCAAAATCCCAATCAATAGCCCGTAAATGCGGCAAAACACTTTAGGAGGAAACTATGGGGGAGAAAACTATGGCAGGACCGGTCACACACGAATTTTGGTCATCCAGATTTGCATTTTTGATGGCGGCGGTCGGCTCGTCCGTTGGCCTTGGTAATTTATGGCGGTTTTCTGCCGAGGCAGGCACCAACGGCGGCGGCGCTTTTGTTGTCGTTTATGTCGGCTGTATCTTGTTAATCGGCCTTCCGATATTAATGAGTGAATTTATCATTGGCCGGGCCAGTAATGCCGCCAGTGCCGTGAACTCGGTGACTGATTTGGCTGAACGCTCTGGCGTTTCGCGTGGATGGGGTTCGTTGGCATGGGTTGGGATGATTGCGTCCTTCTTGATCGTGGCATTTTATTGCGTGGTTGCGGCATGGGTATTGTCCTATATCCCCAAATTCCTATTTGGTTCGTTCGCCGGCCAAGAACCTGAGGTCATTTCCGCCCAGTTCGGCGAGATGGCTAATAATTCAGGGGGCGTAATGTGGTGGTTTACTGGGTTTGTAATTTTAACGGCGTGGTTGGTATCGCGCGGGGTGCATAAGGGCATTGAATGGGCCGCCAAATTTTTAATGCCGATCTTTTTCATTTTACTATTTTCACTGGCGGCATACGGTTTATTTTCAAGCTTTGGCGTCGAAGTTACTACCGAAAAAGGCGAAGTATCGAATGCCGGATATCAGGCCATGGCATTTTTGTTTGCGCCCGATTTTTCCAAAATTAACATGGAGGTTATCCGCAGCGCCCTCGGCCAAGCGTTTTTCTCAATCGGCATTGGTAGTGCGATTATGATCACCTATGGCTCGTATTTATCGCAATCGGTCAATATTCCAAAATCTGCAACCATTATCGTCTTAACCGATACCGGCGTGGCTCTGATGGCTGGGATTGCTATTTTCCCAATTGTTTTTGCGCATGGTCTTGCGGTGAACTCCGGCGCGGGTTTGTTCTTTGAAACCCTGCCGATTGCATTGGTTTCAAACCCTGGCGGGCAATTTGTTGGGGCCGCGTTTTTCCTTCTTGCCATTTTTGCGGCGGTTACCTCGTCCATCTCCCTACTTGAGCCATCTGTGGCCTATGTCATGGAAAAAACCGGCGTAAGCCGCAAACAAGTAACTTGGGCTTTGGGGCTGGTGTTGTGGGCGGTTGGTGCTGGCGTGGTGCACAATACCTTGGAGGCGGACAGCTATATGAATTTCCTTGATGGTATTACCTCCACATGGATGTTGCCGTTATCTGGCATGTTGGTGGTTCTGTTTGTCGGTTGGCGGATGAACAAGGCACTGGTCGACGAACAAATGCACGGAACATCCCCATGGGCGAAAGCATTGTTGTTGTTTTTGGTCCGGTTTGTTGCTCCCATCGCCGTTGGCACCATTCTTGTGTTTGGAACTTGGGAAAAATATCTCAAACCTTTGTTTGCGTAATTCACCAAAGGTTCAGGTTTGTGCAGATACAAAGCAGATAAGTTTGTCACCAATTGCTGTAATTCGTCACTGGCAATGATGAGGGTAAGCCGATAAAGAACAGATATCTGTGTGAAGGTGAAATTACAACATGATGAGTAGAGGCCTTGGATTGGTGTTGGGATGCGTGGTTGCGCTCGGCGCTTGTACCACAATATCAACAGGGCCAAGAGCCATCACATTGATGGAGCAGCAACAGGCCTTCCCGATCAAAATAATGGCAGACGCATTGGTTGAGCGGTTTTCAAATCGGGGCTGGGCAATGAAAGTTGATCCGGCAAAACAAGCCAACAAGCTCGTCAGTTTTTTGAGCCGGGGTTGGGCGAAGACCGAAACAAAACCAGAGGCGGATGTGGTTGATACGTATTTAGCCGCATTGGCTGATGACCCGGCACGCGCTTTGTCCGTACATTTGCTAAGCCAGATCAGTTTGGCGACCACCGAAGCTAAAAACCTGAACAACCATGTGAATATGTTCGCGGTGCAACCCATGTCAGAAGACATTTTACGGGTTGAAATGCTCTCGTTGGAACAAGCAGTTTTGGCGGCGCTTCTGGCTAAAAAATTATTTACCAGTGCCGTGAAACGTGCCGACTTAGCGGATGCCTCACTACAAAGTGGATTGCTGGAGTTGGATGCCCAAATTGCTGAACTAACCAACCAAACCAACGCCATCAACCAGCGCCGGCAATCGACCGCAACCGGATGAATTTGCCGCTAGACCCGCAAACGGTCAAAGGCTTTTTATCGCCTGATGAGGGCGCTATGCTGGCCCATTATGCAAAGGCTGGCTTGTCGCTTGGCGAGGTCATTGAAATTGGGGCTTGGTGCGGACGCTCAACCTTGTATCTGGCAACCGTGGCGGCCAAGGCAAACCGTCTATTGTTCAGCGTTGACCATCATCGTGGATCGGAAGAAAACCAACCGGGGTGGGAATGGTTCGACGATGAAGTTTGGGACGATGAAGCAAAAGCAATTGATACCTTACCGCAGTTTCGCAAAAATATTCGCGCGGCAAATTTAGAGCAAACTGTCATTGCAATGGTTGGCCCATCGGCGGCAATTGGCTTGGTCTGGCAAACCCCACTTGGCATGTTGTTGCTAGACGGCGGGCACACAATGCAAACCGCATTGGCCGATTACCGGGCATGGGCTGGTCATCTGGTGCAGGGTGGTTTATTGGCCATTCACGATGTATTCCCCGACCCCAAAGACGGCGGCAGACCCCCATTTGAGGTGTGCAAAATGGCCGAAAATTCCGGCTTGTTCACACGAGTTGACGAAGTGGGGTCATTGGTGGTGCTGCAACGGTTGTAATCGGCCAACAAGGACGTTTGCCGCCGGCGTGATTTGGTGCAAGGCATCCAACGCCAATATGACTGCGGCGGCTGTCCATGACGGGCGCTCCAGCGGCCAATAGATATTTTGTTGCGATTGCCACCCCATCCAATAGCCACTCTCATTGCACCGAAGTGGTGATAAAGCGGCCATCAATGACGCGGCGCGTTTTTTGTCTCCAACCGCCAGTAATGCCATGATCAGCTCGCAAGTTTCAGCCGTGGTCGTCCACGGTTCATCCGTAACACAACGGCAGCCCAAACCAACATCGACAAACTCATCATACCGGGCATCAAGCAAGGTACGTGCCGCGTTCCCATCCACCGCCCCGCTTAACACCGGATAATACCAATCCATCGCAAAGCGCGATTTGGCATCCCAGGTTCGATCAAAGCGAAACGGTAAATGACTAAGGGCGTGATGTACGCGCCCCGCGGCTTGTTGCCAATGCTTCGTGGGTTTGCCCAGTATTTCGCCGATCAATATGGCAGCGTTTAAACTTTTATAGATGGAGTAATTGCCGGTGCGCAGGGCATCAACCTGTTCCAGTTTTTCATCTTTTTCGCGCCGTCGCCAAGCAATTTCACCGTGCGCTGATTGCTGTTCCAACACAAAGGTCAAGCATGATTGCACCAATTTGAACTGTGCCGCCAACCAGGTTTTATCGCCATGAACGCAATAGGCATGAAACATGCCCAAAACCGGAAACGCACTAAAATTAGTATCAATCAATGATGTGGCCTCAGCGGCAAGCAATCGCTGATTGTTCGCATCCAATGGCGCGGAAGCTCCGCATTGACCGGGCAGGGCGCCATCGGCTTGTTGGATGGTGTGTAGCACGGCAAATGCGGCATCGGCTTGGCTACGATAGCCGGCAGTTTGTAATGCCATCGCTGACAAAGTATGGTTCCACGGGTCAAAAATACCGCCATCAATCCAAAAAATTCGCCCATCGGATTGTTGGCATTCAAGAATACGTTTGGCGCAGTGCTGGATGTGTGGGTTGATATCGGTCATTTGGCTGGCTTTTCAAAATAAAGCACAACCGATTTGCCCATCACCCAGTCTGCCAACTTTGAAAACGGTCGCAGCACCGGCGGGTTCACCAAAATTTCCCACTCCAAGACACGCTGCCAAGCCTTGATCGACGGATGATCATCGCGCCGTCGCCACAGCAGGCATTTTAACCACCAATACGGCGAGTGCAGGCCGTGGGCGTGATGTTTGTGCCGCATTGCAAGCCCCAGTTTTTCAATATCTTTTTGCAATTGGCCGGCGTTGAATATTCGCACATGACCGCCGGGCGTGTTGTGATATTCCGTCGACAGCCACCAACAGATTTGTTCCGGCCAATATCTGGGCACACTAATCGCCAATTTCCCACCCGGTTTTAGCACCCGATCAATTTCGCGTAAGGCAGTTTGAAAATCCAAAATATGCTCCAAAACTTCGGAGCAAATCACCCGGTCAAATGTGTGATCGGCAAACGGCAACCGCAACGCATCGGCACTGCTTAAACCATAGGCCTGTCCACGATCGCCAGAAACATCCGGGTATTGATCAAAGCCTTTGCGGGTGGCCAGCAAATCTGCATGGGATAAATCAACCCCAATACACACCATGTCGGCGGCAAAATAACTGGCATGTAAATGCCGCCCGGTGCCACAGCCAAGGTCGAGCATTTTCAACCCATCGGCAAAGCTAAGGCGTTCAAGTGAAATGGTTCGCATGAACGGCCTTTCGATACAAAGCAACCGCAACCGCCGCGTGACGCTCCCATGAAAACACCGTTTTGGCACGAGCGGCAGCAGCCAACCCCAACGAGGTCCGCTGGCAAGGGTCAGCCAATAATTGCGCAATGGCCGCCGCCAAAGCGTTGCTGTCACCTTTGGGCACAATCAATCCAGCATCCGCCACCACTTCGGGTAGTGCGCCGCCATTGCTGACCACCACCGGCGCACCACACGCCATCGCCTCCGCCGCAGGCAAGCCAAACCCTTCGAACAAAGACGCAGAAACAGCAATGGTGGCCCGTTGAAACAGTTTGGCAATATCGGACTGCTCTAAGTTCGCGCTAAACGTAATAAGCTCGTTTAATCCATGGGCCGCTATCGCATTTCTTGTCGGTCCATCACGCAATTTTCCGATAACATGCAATCGTAAATCAGGATGATCTGGCACCAATTTGGCAAAGGCATCAACCACCACCGGCAAGCCTTTTAACGGGGTGTCGGCACTGGCGATGGCCACCAGTAAATGGGCCTCGCGTTTTACGGCTAGATCGGGGTGAAAAATGCGTTGATCAACGCCGTTTGGCACCACGTGATATTGTTCAGCGTGACCACCAAAATCTTCGAGGGCAGCCTGTTTTGAGGCTTCGGAAACTGTGAGAATAAACGGTAATTTGCGAGCGGTTTTGGCTTGCATGACCACAAATTTATGCCATCTACGGATGAAGCTACGCATCCACCAACGTTTTTCCGCAGCCAATGCCAAGCGCAGGTCAATACTAATCGGATGATGCAATGTGGCAACCACGGGTAAATCACGTTGAATTTTCAACAAGCTACGCGCCAAAGTTTGATTGTCGTGCAACACATCATATTGGCCAGCATTGGCCGCCACAAATCGGCGCAACCGCCGCCCAAATGCATATGGCTCTCCAAATGCCCCGGAATTGTGCGCTGCCCATTCAGACAAATCAGCCCACGTACGCCAATGTTTCCAGCGCAAAGCATACATCGGGTTATTGGCGGCAAACAAATCTAATGACGGCAATTTGATCAATCCCGCACGCGGGTCTAACTCAGGATAAGGCGGTCCCGAAACCACATCAACCTGATGTCCCAAATCGAGCAAAGCTTGTGTCAAATAACGGACATAAATTCCCTGACCACCGACAAAGGGGTGCGAACGATAACTGGCCAACAGCACACGCAACGGCGCACCACCAGAGATATCATCATTTTTTTGTAGCATTGGGCACCAACCTTGTCTCGTTGGGCCCAATGTAGAGGCGCAAGTCCGGTGCGAAAAGGCCTAGACTGCATTAAAGTGAACTGCGTTCACTTTAATTTTTAAAACCATCGGGTTTAGGTATTAAATGAGATGTTGCGCCGAGCCCGTAGGCAGTGAACTATGTGTTTTGTGTTTTCATTGAGAATCAATTGGTTTTGACGTTTCCAATTCAAAATTTCGACCGGAAATCTGGTGTTGTTAGCAAACGCTTCGCCGCATTGCTCGAGCGCGTGGCAGGAATATCAGCCGAAGCGGATGATTGGCCTGCGCAATTAAACAAATTTATTACCACGCACCCACATCGTTGGTGGCATGGCGTGTGGATCGCCTGTGAAATAAAAGGCGAACCCGGTGCGATGACCCCAGCGCCCGGCAGTATTTCGGTTGCGCAAGTGTTTTGTGATGCACGGATCAATATCGCCGAAAACATCCTAGGTTTCGGACCGCGTCAGGTGAACGCCATAACCGCCTGGGCCGAAGATGGACCTCAAAATCGCTGGAGCCGCGCCCGCTTAAAAGAAATGGCCGGAAGGTTCGCCTCCGGTTTTTCCGGTTTGGGCTTGCAATGTGGCGATCATGTTGTGTTAAACCTGCCCGATATTCCAGAGAAAATCGCCGCATTTTTGGGGGCAAGCTGGCTGGGTTTAATCAGCGTGTTAGATCCGCCTTGGCGTGATGTTGCCAATGACCCAAGTTCTGCTTGGCGCGAGTTTGAGCCAAAGCTTATTTTGTCCTGTGATGGCTATCGCCGCAACGGGCAATGGATGGATCAAGCCGATCAGCTTCAGCACTTGATCCGAACATTTGCAGATACAGCCAAAGTCATTGCGGTGCCGTGCGCTGGTTCACGCATTGATGTGCAAAACTTGTCGGGTATTTTACCTTGGCAACAATTCGACCGGCTGGGAAAAGGTGGAGGTAAGCCCTTTGAATATGTTGGTTTTGATCATGAACTGGCCAAAATTCCCAACACAGACAATACCGGATTTATCAGTATTCAAAGCGGGCCTTGGCTGATTTCGGCTCTGCAACAATGGCGCTTATTATTGGATGTTCAACCGGAATGTCACATCTTTAACGCGGTAAACCTCGCACAAGATGATTGGTTATTGGGGGTTTGCGTTTTGGCTACGGGTACCGATATTGTGGTGTATGATGGCGATATCAGCGCGATGAACGGCCAAATTTTGTGGCGCATTATCGAGCGCGAAGCCTGTAAATTGGTGCAGTTTGATGCAGATGCTATGGCCGCATTGGTGCATGAACAACATGCCCCAATGGACAATCATATTTTAGATCGCGTCGAAACCGTTGTTTTTGAGCGAAAAACCCCGGCAGCCCAGCAAAAACTCATCGGTGAGGCGGGTTTTGCAACGAACATAATTTGGTATGTTTAAGGTGGGCCTTGGCGCTATGCGTGGCTGACAGATGATGCAAGGTCGCCTATGGTTTTGGAGTTCTGAGGGGTGCTGTCGGCGATTCGTTTGCCGCAGCTGAGAAATACCCTTTGAACCTGCTCCGGTTAATGCCGGGATAGGGACAGGAGAAAATAGATGTCAAAAACAGCAGAAAACACAGCAACGAAACCCGTATCCACCGGGCCTTTACCGGCCTCACGGCGTGTCTTTACATCACCAGCGATGGGGGCGCATTTGGCTGTACCGCACCGCGAAATTGCGTTGCATGAAACCGCCAATGAACCACCGGTTCGGGTTTATGACACGTCCGGCGCGTATTCGGACCCGAATTGCAAGATTGATGTCGATGCCGGCTTGGATAGAACCCGTATTGATTGGTTGCGTAACCGCGATGTGGAAACCTATCAAGGTCGCCCCGGGCAAGCCCTAGATAACGGGGGTGCCAAGGGCAAATACTTGGCGCGCGAATTTCCGGTGTCCCATGCTCCATATCGCCAAGCCGCCAATGGCCTGCTTACTCAATTAGAGTTTGCCCGCGCCGGGATCATCACCGATGAAATGCGCTATGTTGCCGAACGTGAAAATATTGGCCGCCGTTCAAAAGTACCCGGTGCCGAGGCAAAAATTCTCGATGGCCAAGGCTTTGGTGCGCAAATCCCGGCTCATATTACGCCGGAATTTGTACGCGATGAAGTCGCCAGAGGTCGGGCGATTATTCCGGCCAATATCAATCACCCTGAATTGGAACCGATGATTATTGGCCGTAATTTCTTGACCAAAATCAACGCAAATATTGGCAATTCAGCGCTGGGATCATCGGTCGAAGAAGAAGTTGAAAAAATGGTTTGGGCCATTCGGTGGGGCGCCGATACGGTGATGGATTTATCTACGGGGCGCAATATTCACAACACCCGCGAGTGGATTATCCGAAACGCACCGGTGCCCATTGGTACGGTGCCGATCTATCAGGCCTTGGAAAAAGTAGGCGGTGTGGCCGAGGATTTAACCTGGGAAATATTTCGCGATACATTGATTGAACAAGCTGAACAAGGCGTTGATTATTTTACCATTCATGCCGGTGTACGCTTGGCCTATGTGCCCTTGGCCGCAGAGCGCGTTACCGGAATTGTCTCGCGCGGTGGTTCGATCATGGCCAAATGGTGCTTGTTCCATCACCAAGAAAGCTTCTTGTACGAGCATTTTGCCGATATTTGTCAGATTATGCGCAAATATGATGTCAGCTTTAGTTTGGGGGATGGTTTACGTCCCGGTTGCATCGCTGATGCCAATGACGCGGCGCAATTTGCCGAATTAGAAACCCTTGGCGAGTTGTGCAAAGTGGCATGGGACCATGGGTGCCAAGTGATGATCGAAGGGCCGGGTCATGTGCCCATGCATAAAATTCGTGAAAACATGGTCAAACAGCTCGAAGTTTGCGGTGAAGCTCCGTTTTACACATTGGGGCCACTGACCACCGATATTGCGCCGGGGTATGATCATATTACTTCGGCGATTGGGGCCGCGCAAATTGGCTGGTATGGCACGGCGATGCTTTGTTATGTCACGCCCAAAGAGCATTTGGGGCTACCGGATCGCGATGATGTGAAGGTTGGCGTGATCACCTATAAGCTGGCGGCCCACGCTTCGGATTTGGCCAAGGGTCATCCGGCGGCGCAACTGCGTGATGATGCGGTAAGCCGGGCCCGGTTCGAGTTTCGTTGGGAGGATCAGTTTAATCTTTCACTCGACCCAGAAACCGCTCGTAAATACCATGATCAGAGCTTGCCGAAGGACGCGCACAAAACCGCACATTTTTGTTCCATGTGTGGGCCGAAATTTTGTTCAATGAAAATCAGCCAAGATGTCCGCGATTATGCAGCCGCCAAACAAGCCCAAGAAGCGGGCATGAACGAGATGAAAGAAAAGTTTCGTGAGAAAGGGTCCAAGCTTTATTTGGAGGCGGGTGAATAACTCGTTGATTATGTAATGGACCCGGTCGCAAAAGTGTACGATTTCTGTCATAATTTGGTCGAAACTATTCGCCAAAACCCATAACATAAGGTGAGGTCGCTGTAATATGAAGTTTGCGCGCATACGAACATTTTTGAAATGGACGGGACGGCTGATTACCGCCGGCGCAATTGTGGGCGTTATTTTGGTAATAAGCACTGGGATTTATTTAATCCGATTGTCCAAAGATCTGCCGGAACTAGAAGCCTTGGCCCAGTATGAACCGCCGGTGATGAGCCGGGTTCATGCGGGCGATGGTACGATCATTGCTGAATACGCCCGCCAGCATCGGGTGTTTGTTCCCATTGCAGCGATCCCCACACCGGTGATCAACGCGTTTATTTCAGCCGAGGACAAGACATTTTACACCCATCAAGGTGTGGATTGGAAAGGCGTGGTTCGGGCGGCTTTGGTCAGCGCCAGAAATAAAATCATAGGTCGGCGACTGGTGGGGGCATCGACGCTAACGCAGCAGGTTGCCGAGAATTTTTTGATAAACACCGAGCAAAGTTTTGACCAGAAAATCCGTAAAATGATCATCGCCACGCGCATTGAAAAGGTATTCAGCAAAGACGAAATTTTGGAGCTTTATTTAAACGAAATTTATTTGGGAAACCGGGCCTATGGTGTGGCTGCCGCTTCTTTAAATTACTTTGGTAAGTCACTGGATAATTTAAGTCTTTCCGAGATGGCGTTTTTGGCTGCATTACCAAAAGGTCCAGCAAATTATCATCCAATACGTCAAAAACAACGGGCAATAGATCGGCGTAATTGGGTGCTAAGCCGGATGCTTGCCAATGCATATATCACGCCTGAGGCTGCAGCGATCGCCCAACAAGACGATCTGGTTTCCATTCAGCGTTTAACCGGTGATACGTATCGCGCTGCCGCTTATTTTGTCGAAGCCATTCGCCGTGAGATGTTTTCCTTGTACGGCGAGGATCAGCTATATGATGGCGGTTTGTCCATTCGCACTACATTGGATACTCGGTTGCAACAAATTGCCCGCACCGCCCTTCGTGAAAGTCTCGAAGAATACGACCGTCGTCATGGTTGGCGCGGACCGTTGCAACGTGTTGATCTGAGCGCCATCAAAGATGACCCGTTTGCGCAAATAAAGCGCCCGGCCGGGATTGATGATGACTGGTTGCTGGCGCTGGTGGTTGCCGTTAGCGACGACTTGGCACAAATTCAGCTTGCGGATCAGAGCATGGTTGAAATTCCGATACCAGAAGTAAAATGGGCGCGCAAACAACTAAACAAAGCGTTGTTGGGGCCAAATATCAGCAAAGTTAGCGAAGTTCTAGCACCGGGCGATGTGATTTTGGTAAAACCTTTGGGTGATGACAGCCCGTTTTTTAGCTTACAGCAAATCCCAAAGGTCAATGGCGCGATTATGGTGATGGACCCCCATACCGGTCGTATATTGGCGATGGTTGGTGGGTATAGCCATCGGATGAGCGAATTTAATCGGGCGATACAGGCTCGGCGGCAAATTGGTTCGGCGTTTAAGCCGTTTGTCTATGCGGCGGCGATAGAGCACGACTATACACCGGTTAGTTTGGTTTTAGATGCGCCATTTATTGCCGATGGCGGCGCCGATACGCGGTTTTACAAACCCCAAAATTACGAATCTGGGCAGTTTTATGGACTGTCGACTATGCGGCTGGGGATTGAGAAATCGCGCAATGTGATGACCGTGCGTTTGGCCCAAGAAATGGGAATGGCACCGATTGTCGACATTGGGGTGCGTATGGGTATTTATGATGAGTTATCGCCGGTGTTGGCAATGTCTTTGGGCGCAGGTGAGACCACGTTGTGGCGGTTGATGGGGGCATATGGTGCTTTGGTCAATGGCGGTAAATTGGTGGAGCCAAGCATTTTGGATCGGGTGCAAGACCGCACCGGTAAAACCATTTTGAAACATGATGTGCGCGAGTGTCCAGGGTGCATAATTGCCGATGAAGCACCCATGGACAAAAATGGGTTGCAAGAACCTGAGCTGCCAGATGCTCGTGCCCAAGTATTGGACCCGATGACCGCCTACCAGATGGTCTCGATCCTCGAAGGTGTGGTTCAGCGTGGCTCTGGAGTGCGGTTACGTTCGCTGGGTAAAACTCTGGGCGGCAAAACCGGCACGACGAATGACTTAAAAGACGCTTGGTTTATGGGGTTTTCGCCAGACTTGGTGGTCGGTGTTTATACAGGGTTTGATCTGCCTTCGACCTTGGGGCCGGGCGAGGCCGGCAGCCGAGTGGCGCTACCAGTTTTTAAACGGTTTATGGAAAAAGCCTTACAAGACGTACCCAATGCGCCGTTTCGGATACCGGATGGGGTGAGCTTGGTGTGGGTGGATGCCAAAACCGGCGAGATCGCCCGCCCCGATGCGCCGGGGGCCATCCTCGAAGCCTTTCGTCCGGGTACCGAGCCGAGCCGAGCGGACCGTGGGGTGCGCCTGACCATTGGTGGATTTGAGCTTCGTGAACAGCCAGACGAAGAAGACGACCCCAATGCACCCGAAGAAGACGCGTTGGACGGGGTTTACTAACCAAAGCGGTTGCCCGATTTGGGTGGGTGTGGCATAGGCAAAGACAATGAAATACAGGAAGTTCCATGCGCGCTGAATTGCTAACCCTAACCGTTGAGATCAAACAGTCGATTGAGCTGTTAAGGAGGCGGCTTTGACTGGGAGGTGGCCGAAAAGCGCTTGGACGAGCTGGACGCATTAGCCGAAGCCCCAGATTTTTGGAATGATGGGAGCGCGGCGCGGCGCTTGATGCGTGAACGCAATCGCCTTGATAAATCCATGAATGACGTGCGAACGCTGGAAACGGATTTGGCGGATACGGCGGAATTAGCGGAACTGGCCGAGGCTGACAATGATGCGGAACTGGCCGCAGAGGTTGATGCGGCCTTTGCAGATATGGCCAAACGCTCGCGGGCGGCGGAGCTGGAGGCATTATTGTCTGGCGAGGTTGATGGCAATGACACTTTTATCGAAATTCATGCCGGGGCCGGGGGTACCGAAAGTCAGGATTGGGCCAATATGTTGCTGCGCATGTATACGCGCTGGGGCAATTCGCGCGGCTTTAAAGTCGAGCTGATTGAACAACAAAACGGCGAAGAAGCCGGAATTAAAAGCGCCACCATCCAGATAAAAGGTGAAAATGCGTTTGGCTGGGCGAAAACCGAGTCTGGGGTGCATCGCTTGGTTCGGATATCACCATTTGACAGCTCGGCCCGCCGCCATACCAGTTTTTCGTCCGTCTGGGTGTATCCGGTGCTGGATGACAATATCGAAGTTGATATCGAAGAAAAAGATGTACGAACGGACACCTATCGGGCCAGTGGTGCGGGCGGACAGCACATCAATAAAACCGACAGTGCGGTGCGCCTAACCCATATGCCAACCGGGATTGTCGTCCAGTGCCAAAACGACCGCTCGCAACACAAAAACCGGGCCACCGCCTGGGATATGTTACGGGCCAGATTATACGAAAAAGCCCTAAGTGAGCGCGAAGCCGAGGCCCAAATTGCCGAGGACAACAAATCCGAAATTGGCTGGGGCCATCAAATCCGCTCCTATGTACTACAACCCTACCAAATGGTCAAAGACCTACGCACCAACGTCGAAACCTCCAACACCCAAGCCGTATTGGATGGCGATTTAGACCCCTTCATGGCCGCTTCCCTTGCTGCCCAAATTGGCGGTGATACGGATTGATCATGGGCGAGGGGCTTGCCCGTTACTTTGGCCGCTATCTTCGTTTCCATCTGACTCGCTTTTCTCCACATCGCCGCCCTCCGACTTGACCGGAGGGTCCATCTCTCAACATGCGAAACGGTTGTTATTGCACAAAGAACTGGGCCCACCGGTCAAGCCGGAGGGAAACGAGTGGGAGAGGAGAGAGACGAGTGGAGAAGGTGTTGTACCTTATATTCTTGCAGCTTTCCAGTTCCCCCCCCCTCCTTTTCTCTTTCTTCGTCTCCCTCCGGCTTGACCGGAGGGTCCACGTCCCAATATGTGAAACAAGCTGTTACTGCACAAAGAGCTGGGCCCACCGGTCAAACCGGAGGGAAACGAAAAGGACGGGGGCGATCAAACCGGAGGGAAACGAAGGGAGAGGCTCTCAAGCCGGAGGCTCCACCTTATAACCGCGAAACCGTGAACCATAGATCATCCCAATTCGGATTATCCTTTTCGATTAAAGTGATTTTCCACGCACGTAGCCAGTGCTTTAATCGTTTTTCGCGGTGCCAGGCTCCTGCTGCTGTGGCGTGTTCTTCATACCAAACCAGTTGATGAACGCCATATTTTTTCGTAAAGCCCAGGAGTAATTCTTCGCGGTGTTCCCATATTCGCCGGACCAGATTATTGGTCATACCCACATACAAGGTTCCGTTTCGCTTAGACGCTAGCAAATAGGTATAATAGGCCATACTGGTTTGAATAATGTCTGGACCCTCCGGTCAAGCCGGAGGGAGACGAAAAGAGAAGAGGGCGGTCAAGCCGGAGGGAGACGAATGGGGAAGGTCCGGAGGGAGACGAATGGGGAAGGTGTAGTGTTTATAGTCTCATACCCTTCCAATTCAGCCCCCTCTCTTCGTCTCCCTCCGGCTTGACCGGAGGGTCCATCTCTTAACATGTGAAACGGTTATTATTGCACAAAGAACTGGACCCACCGGTCAAGCCGGAGGGAGACGAAGGCAGAGGTAGGCAAGCCAGAGTGTCCATGTATCAATATGTAAAGCAGACATTGTCAGCGAATAGTTCATTCGATGCGTGCCCAATAGCAATGTATTGAAATAAGCTGTCATCAGGTTCAAGCTTGGCATTTGAAAAGGAAATGTGTTAAGCGTCAGGCCAACCGCTGTCACAGCGAAAACCGGGGGCCGCACTTTTGCGTGCTTTTCCATAGTTAAAAGGTCTATTGTATGTCTGACGTACTTTCTCGCGTTAAAAAAATTGTTGTCGAGCATCTTGATGTTGAAGAAGAAAAAGTTACCGATAACGCCAGCTTTATTGATGATTTGGGCGCGGACTCTCTCGACAATGTCGAACTGGTCATGGCCTTCGAAGAAGAATTCGACATCGAAATCCCTGATGATGCTGCCGAGCATATCCAAAAAGTTGGTGATGCCGTAAAATTCATCTCTGAGCACTTAAGCTCTTAAAAACAAAGGAGCCTAACCAGTGTCACGACGGGTTGTCATTACTGGCTTAGGCTTGATTACCCCACTGGGCGCCGGTGTTGCGCCGAGTTGGGACAACCTAATTGCCGGCAAAAGCGGTGCCAAGCCGATCATCCATTTTGATACGGATGATCTGGCGTGCAAAATTGCTGCCCAAGTACCGTATATGAACGGCAAAGGCGGCGGTGGCCCAGATATAGTCGGCTCGTTCGACCCCGATAAAGTCATGTCGGTCCGCGATCAAAAACGGGTGGATGAGTTCATCTTGTTTGGCATTGCTGCCGCTGATGAAGCGATCGCTGATTCGGGATGGCGCGCCAAAACAGAAGAACACCAACACCGCGCCGGTGTGATGATCGGCTCTGGCATTGGCGGGTTGCAATCTACTTACAATGCCTCAATCACAGTTCACGAGCGCGGCCCCCGGCGGCTTAGCCCGTTTGTTATCCCCTCGATGTTGGTCAATTTGGCTTCCGGTCAGGTTTCGATTAAACATGGCCTAAAGGGGCCAAATCATTCGGTGGTCACGGCGTGCTCCACCGGCGCGCACGCCATTGGTGATGCCAGTGCGATTATTGCGCGCGGGGATGCGGATATGATGGTGGCGGGCGGTGCCGAGGCGTCGGTTTGCCGCCTTGGGATTGGCTGTTTTGTCGCATCACGGGCCTTGACCACCGGCTTTAACGACACCCCGCAAGCCGCGTCTCGCCCCTATGACAAGGACCGTGATGGCTTCCTGATGGGCGAGGGCGCGGGCATTGTAGTGCTTGAGGTCTATGAACATGCACTGGCCCGCGGTGCAAAGATTTATGCGGAAGTTTCTGGCTATGGCATGTCTGGTGATGCCTATCACATTACGGCACCGGCTCCGGATGGAAATGGTGGGTTTCGCTCGATGCAAATGGCGCTTAAAAATGCGGGGATAACGCCGTCGGACGTGGATTATATCAACTCACACGGAACGTCGACGCCATTGGGCGACGAGATCGAACTAAAAGCCGTTGAGCGATTGTTTGATGATTGCTTGGACGGTTTGGTAATGTCATCGACGAAATCATCCATTGGTCATTTGCTGGGCGCAGCCGGGGCGGTGGAGGCAATTTTCTCGATCTTGGCAATCAAACACGGGATTTGCCCACCCACCTTGAACCTCGATAACCCATCGGTCGAAACCCGGTTGAATTTGGCACCACACACGGCAGTACACAAGTCAGTGAACACGGTGCTTACCAATTCCTTTGGCTTTGGTGGTACCAATGCTTCGCTTGTTTTACGCGCTGTTTCGTGAAGAAGCTGGCCGTACGTTTTTTTGTTGGTTTGTTGATCGTATTGGCGCTGGTTGCTGGCGCTGGATTTGTGGTTTACGACCGAATTCTGCCCGCAAAATTCACTGAGGCCGGGAGGTTTGAGCAAGATGTGTTGGTGATGATTGTGCCAGGATCTGGCATCAACGTGATTGCCAACCAATTGGCCGGCTTGGGGTTGATTGAGCATGGATTGTTATTTCGGATCAAAAGCCAACTAGCGGGCGAAGCCACCCGATTACAAGCCGGTGAATATCTGATCCCATCCCGTGCTAGCTTGGATGATATTTTTGCGATGATGCGGACCGGCGCGGTGCTTCAACACGCCATCACCATTGCCGAAGGGCTAACCAGTCAGATGATTGCCCAAAGCCTTGCCGCCAACGAGCTCCTAACCGGCAATATTGATGTTATTCCGCCAGAGGGCAGCTTATTGCCAGAAACCTTTCATGTGGTGCGCGGTACGTCCCGAAATGCTTTGCTGGGCCGAATGCAGCGCGACCAGAGTAATTTGTTGGCGGCATTATGGGCCGAGCGTGCGCCAGACTTACCGTTTTCGACCCAACAACAAGCCTTAGTCTTGGCCTCGATCGTTGAAAAAGAAGCCGGGCAGTCAAAGGAACAACAACGGGTGGCGGCAGTTTTCGTCAATCGCTTGCGCAAGGGCATGCGCCTAGAGAGCGATCCAACGATTATCTATGGATTGAGCGGCGGTCAGCCCTTGGGCCGGGGCTTGCGTCGTTCGGAAA
>JAESUG010000189.1 GCA_016763185.1 Robiginitomaculum sp.
AGGACCGGTATTTGGTACGGTGCGCTTTTCGGGCTATAAAATCAAATATCCGGCATGCCGACGGCGTGAAAACCAGCATCGACATGGACCACTTCGCCCGCGACAGAACGGCCAAGATCGGACAACAGCCATAGCGCCGAACCGGCCACGCCTTCCATTGAAGTATCCTCTTTGAGCAGGCTCCAGTCTTTGCCGGTGGAGATCATGCCGCGCCCGCCAGAAATGCCGGCCATCGCTAATGTGCGCATCGGGCCAGCCGAGATTGCATTGACCCGAATACCCAACGGTCCCAAATCACGAGCCATATAGCGAGTGCAGGCTTCCAATGCGGCCTTGGCCACGCCCATCACGTTATAATTGGGGATCACCCGTTCTGAACCCAAATAAGTCAGCGTGATCATTGACGACCCGGGTTTCATCATTGGTGCGGCTAATTTTGCCGCTGCCACAAATGAAAACGCTGAAATATCCATGGTCATTTTGAAATTATCACGGCTGGTATTTTCAACAAAGCTGCCCTTTAGGCCTTCGCGGCCAGCAAAGCCGATGGAGTGTACCAAAAAGTCCAGCTCGCCCCATTTGTCTTTGACCTCGCCAAAAGCGGCCGCCATCGAGGCATCATCGGACACATCGCACTGCGTAAAAATGCTGGCATCGACGCTCATCGCCAACGGTCGCACTCGTTTTTCCAAGGCTTCGCCAAGATAGGTAAAGCCAAGCTCGGCCCCTTGGGCGTGTAATTGCTGGGCGATCCCCCACGCAATCGAATTTTTATTGGCCACACCCATGATCAAGCCACGCTTGCCACGCATCAGTTTGCCTTTGGGGAAATTAAGTTCGTCAGTCACATTAGCCCTCGTCTTTTGTCATGATGATCGAGCCATTGGTGCCGCCAAACCCAAAGGAATTGGACATGACAGAATTTAGCTCGGCTTTGGTGGTTTTGGTGATGATATTGGCCCCATCAATTTCAGGGTCGATGGTGTCAATATTAATCGAAGGCGCAATAAAGCTGTGCTTCATCATCAATAATGAATAAATCGCCTCTTGCGCCCCGGCCCCGCCCAATGAATGACCGGTCATCGATTTGGTCGCCGATATGGGCGGCATGTCATTGCCAAAAACCCGCGCAATTGCGGCGACTTCGGTGCCATCACCGGCCGGGGTCGATGTGGCGTGCGGGTTGATATAATCGACCGGCACTTTGCTTTGCGCCATGGCCAGTCGCATCGCCCGCTCGGCACCTTCGCCGGATGGCGCCACCATGTCATGACCGTCGGACGTGGCCGCATAGCCGGTGATCTCGGCATAAATATTTGCGCCGCGCGCGATGGCTTGTTCGCGTTCTTCGAGGATCAAAATGCCCGAACCCCCGGCAATGACAAAGCCATCGCGGTTGGCATCAAAGGCTCGTGAAGCTTGTTCGGGGGTGTCGTTATATTTGCTCGACATCGCGCCCATCGCATCGAACATCACCGATTGCGTCCAATCCAGCTCTTCGCCGCCGCCCGCGATCATCGTATCTTGATTGCCCCAGATAATTTGCTCGGCGGCGCTACCAATGCAATGCAATGACGTGGTACAGGCCGACGAGATCGAATAGCTCATGCCTTTGATCTTTAGACCGGTGGACAAGGTGGCCGATGTGGTCGAGCTCATGGCTTTGGGTACCGCAAACGGACCGACCCGCTTTGGGCCTTTGGCGCGGGTGACATCGGCGGCGCGGACCAGTTCCTTGGTCGATGGCCCGCCGGAGCCAACAATTAGGCCCGTGCGGATATTGGAAATTTGCGCTTCCGTTAACCCGGCATCTTCGATCGCGTCTTGCGCCGCCACCCAGCACCATTTGGAGGCATCAGCCATAAATCTGGCAATGCGTTTATCAATGCGGCCGGTAAGATCAATTTCCGGCATGGCTTGCACTTGGCACCGAAAGCCTAGTTCGGCAAATTCCGGGGCAAAGGACACGCCAGAGCGCCCCGCATAGAGCGAGCGATAGACCTCATCCGCAGTATTGCCAATGCTAGAAACAATTCCGATACCCGTAATAACAACTCGGCGCATATTTTTCCTCTCTACGCTTGACGAGCTTGCGGTTGAAACAAGCCAACCCGCAAATTAGCCATCGTATAAACCAGTTCACCATCGGCGTATACTTCGCCCTCGGCAATCCCCAAAACTAGACTACGTTTAATCACGCGCTTTAGGTCAATTCGGTATTGGACCAACTTGACATCAGGTGTGATCTGTCCGGTGAACTTCACCTCGCCCACGCCTAAGGCGCGGCCTCGGCCTTGGCCGCCGGTCCAGCCCAAATAAAATCCGACCATTTGCCATATGGCATCTAGCCCCAAGCAACCGGGCATCACCGGGTCGCCAGAAAAATGACATTTGAAAAACCACAAATCCGGGTTCACATCCAACTCGCTCACCATATAGCCTTTGTCATGCTTGCCGCCGGTGAGTTGCATGTCGGTGATCCGGTCCATCATCAACATTGGCGGCATTGGCAATTTCGCATTACCAACCCCAAACAGGCTGGTCTCACCGGAGCGGATTAAATCGTCGTAATCATAACTGCTTTTAGGCTCAAACATGGTAGCTTCATTTCTTCAAGGAATAAGGGGTGAACCAAGGATAACATCTAGTTGGTTCAAATTACGCTCTGTGTTATCGTGAACAGGAATAAGGTGCTAGATAGCATGACATCTGGTTGCGCTCAAGCCAAGTTGCACAGCCAACTCAAAAGTGTTTAAGGCCGAACCATGCTAGATCAACAACAACAAAGAGAACTGATTACCAAAGCCGGTTTACGGATCACCGCCCAAAGATTAGCCTTGGTTAAGCTGTTGTTTGCCGACGAAACGCCGCGCCATGTGACCGCCGAAGATATCTATACCCAAGCCAATAAAAATGACGCTAGCATGTCCTTGGCCACTGTCTACAACACCCTGCACCGATTTACCGAAGTTGGTTTATTGCATGAAGTTCTGGTCGAGCCAGAACGAGTTTGGTTTGATACCAATATGCATAATCATCATCATATTTATGACGAAGACACCGGTATATTGACCGATATTCCTGCGATACCTTTAAGCGAGATGGCCGTGCCATATCTCGAAACCGGCAAGCAGATTGAGCAAATTGACCTAATGATCCGGGTTCGTTCACAGCCCACCTCCCTTAATCCGTAAGGGTATTTGATACCTGTACCGGCCCCCAAAGCGCCGTTTTTGGCAGCCAGCCTTTTTTGTTATCGACCCGCACCAAGCATTGCTGCTGCGCACAGCTTTCAATGCGGACCACCACATGTTTGGCGAGCCTGGCCAGCACTTTTTTTCGCTTTTTGGTATCCGCCAATAAAGGCACCGGCTGTTCGGCAATGACCAATGCGGTTAAGCGGGTACGCAATACTGAATTGTGCATCCACAGAACTTCGCCATCCATGTCTTCAATTTTCGACCATTCGCTGGCTTTGTGCAGGACAATCACCGGCAAGCCACGCGGGTTATACACCCATTTAATCGGATAATCGGCACCGGGGCCGGTGCGCCCATTGGTGTTGGTAAATCCAATGCTGGCCCAATTTTTAGCAGGTGGCTCTGGTGCGACAATGGCACCTTGCCACATCGCAACAGCAATAAAAAGAGGCGCAAAAGACATATATGTTACAGACCTTCTCAATGACTCTAGCCGCAAGTTGCGTAACCCTCTAGTATAGTCATCCGGTTAAGAAAATACCCAAAGGTTGTTTATGCCCAAGACGAAATTACAAATCGGCGTCACCCGCAAGCTGCCCTTTACCACCGATGAGCGCTTGCGGGCATTATTTGATGTGCACAGCAATTCATTTGATCGCGCCTTAACCCAACAAGAACTATTGGAATTAAGCGCAGATTGCGATGTTCTGTGCCCGACCGTTACCGATGATATCACGGCAGACATTATCCAAGCTGGCGGCAAACGCTTGGCGCTGATCGCAAACTTTGGCGCGGGCACCGATCATATTGACCTGGTCGCTGCCGCAAATGCCGGCATTACCGTAACCAACACCCCGGATGTATTAACCGAAGACACCGCCGATCTGACCATGGCGTTAGTATTGGCGGTGCCTCGGCGGATCGTCGAGGGCGCACAATTATTACGTTCCGGTGGCTATGATGCGGGTTGGTCACCGACATGGATGATGGGGCGCTCGCTGGGTGGTAAAAAATTGGGCATTGTTGGCATGGGCCGCATCGGACAAGCCTTGGCAAAACGGGCCAAAGCCTTTGGCATGGAAATTCATTATCACAACCGCAAGCCAGTATCTTCGGCCATCGAAGAAACCCTTAGCGCTTTGTATTGGTCGGACCTTGGCGCGATGATCAGCGAAATGGATTTTGTCTCGTTAAACTGTCCGCTCACCCGCGACACCCAGCAATTGATGAACCGCTCAATGTTGGCAAAATTGGCCAAGCATGCGGTTTTGATCAACACGGCTCGCGGAAAATTAATTGATGAAACAGCTTTGGCCGATGCCCTAACCGCTGGCAACTTAGGCGGCGCTGGCCTTGATGTCTTTGAGCATGAGCCAAAGGTCGAGCCACGTTTGTTGACATTGCCCAATGTGGTCGCCTTGCCGCATATGGGGTCGTCGACTTTGGAGGCACGAACTGCAATGGGCGAACGGATGATCATCAACATCAAAGCGTTCGAAGATGGACACAAACCACCAGACCGGGTGATATTCGCCTTAAAATAAGGGCATTACCCGCAAATGGCACAGCCCGGATCTGCTGGCAAAGCCATGGTTCGCGAACGGGCCGACAAGCCATCCCAAACCAATAACCGGCCCAGTAAACTATCTCCAGTATTGGTCAGCAATTTGATGCACTCTAATGCCATCACCGAACCCATAATTCCGGTGAGCGCCCCTACCACCCCAACTTGTTCACAGGTTTGCGCATCTGTTGGTGCCGCTGGAACCAAGCATTGATAACATGCGCTTTGCCCACCCTTTGAGCGATGCACTGAAACTTGGCCATCAAAACGGCCCACTGCGCCGCTGATCAAGGTTTTACCCGAAGCATGACAGGTTTGGTTGACCAAAAACCGGGTTGGAAAATTATCGCAACCGTCGATAATAATATCAAAATCAGCGATGACCTGCGCGGCATTTTCGACAGTCAACCGCATTGGAAATTCGGTGATTGTAACATCCGAATTGATGGCGGTTAGGCGCTCGGCGGCAATTTTGGTTTTGGGCGCACCGACGTCTTTCGTGGTGAACAAGACCTGTCGTTGTAAATTGGACAGGCTCACCAGATCATCATCAATAATGCCGATATGACCGATACCGGCGGCGGCCAAGTACAGCGCCACTGGCGCACCCAAACCCCCGGCTCCGATCAGCAATACCTTGGCCCGTAACAATTGTTGTTGCCCCGGCCCGCCAATTTCCTTGAGGACCAAATGGCGAGCATAGCGTTCAACTTGCTGCGGGCTTAAACTCATTCTTGCGCAAACAACGCGGTCGACAAATAGCGTTCAGCAAAGCTGGGCACAATCACCACAATCCGGCTACCCGGATTGGCTTTGGCGTATTGTACGCTGGCCGCCAATGCCGCGCCGGATGAAATACCGCAGGGTAGGCCTTCTAATTTGGCGACCTGTTGTGCGGTGCTAATCGAAAGCGCGGCGTTGATAGCAATGATGCTGTCAACAAGTTTGGTATCAAGATTGTCCGGAATAAAACCAGCACCAATGCCTTGGATTTTGTGCGGCCCCGGTGCGCCGCCTGCGATCACTTGGCTTTCTTCAGGCTCGACGGCGATCACCTGTAGTTTTGGCAATCTAGGCTTTAGCGCCCGCGCCACACCCGTTAACGTGCCGCCGGTACCAACACCTGCAACAAATGCGTCGAATTTACCGCCGGTATCGCTCCAAATTTCTTCGGCTGTGGTCGCTTCATGGATGGCGGGATTGGCCGGGTTTGAAAATTGCCGAGCTAAAATTGCGCCGGGAATTTCGCCAACCAATTCATCGGCGCGGGCCATGGCCCCCTTCATCCCTTTGGCCGGGTCGGTTAGCTCGATGGTCGCACCCAAATAGGTCAACATTTTTTTGCGTTCTTCGGACATGCTGGCCGGCATGGTTAAGATCAACCGGTAGCCTTTGGCCGCGGCGACGAACGCCAAAGCAATGCCGGTATTCCCCGAAGTCGGTTCGACAATCGTCCCACCCGGTTTGAGCACGCCTTGGCGTTCAAGGTCAGCGATCATCGCCACCCCGATCCGGTCTTTGACCGAGGCCAACGGATTAAAAAACTCCAACTTGGCTAAAATTTCACCGTCAATGCCGTGTTCCTCGGCAAACCGGCTCAGGCGTACCAACGGGGTATTGCCCATGGTTGCCGCCAGATCGTCAAAAATATGCCCGTGTCCAAAATTAGGTGTTGTCATGCTCGTTCTCCCAAAGCTTCCAAACCAATATGGGGAAACCCGGCGCAAATTACCAGTCACAAACCCGTTAGATTTTGCTTGAAATACGAATGGCTGTTTTGCAACCGGCACGGATTACCGATGACAATAAACCATAGCCCGGCGCGGTTTTGGCACCTGCTGCAATGGCGCTATCGCGGTGTTCCAGCTCGTCCTCACGAAATTGGACAAACATATCACGTAAGGCTGGTTCGGCACCGGTTTGGTCCAGCTCGTCAATCTGCTCTTGATAATGCTGTTCAATCACATCTTCGACGGCCTCGGTACAGGCATGGGCAGCACGCTCGCCCAACAAAGCCGTACCAACGCCAAGAGCATAACTTATGCCTTGCCACAGACCGATCATCAATGTGGGCCGCTCGTCCCGTTCGCGTAATGCCTCGTCAAATGCGGCCAAATGAACTTGCTCGCCCGCCTCCATTTCGGCAAAATCGCGGGCCAGTTCTTGTTTGTGCGGTAATTTTGAAAACACCGCTTGTTGGCCGCGATAAATGGCAACTGCTGCGGTTTCTCCGGCATGGTCCACACGCAGCATTTGAGATATCCGCCCCGGTTGGAGCCGTCCAGGTACGGGTGGCTTGGGTTTTCTGCTACTTGTCATTCCGTTATTTCTTCCGTGCCAATTTGAAGCTGATCGCCGCCAAACCCAGTGAAATAATCGCGTTCCAACCGGCCATGGATATGCCAAACATCGCCCACGGAATTTCGCCACAACTAGGTCCACTCGAAGGTTCGTTCAACGCCGTCAGCAGGTCGCCCGTTAACGCGCTCAAATCCTGTACCCCGCCGGAACAAGAGGTCGGGCCAGCCCAAAATTTCCATTCAACCCCAGCATGATACCCGGCCAACACCATGCTGCCCACAAAAATTAACCCCAGTATCAACAAACCAATGCGCCGCGCCTTTTCAAATTTTGTAAAGTATTGCAGGCCAACAAAAACAACACTAACCGCCAAGGCCAACCAATACATCTCGCGCTGTCGGTAACATAACTCGCAAGGAGCCAGCCCGCCTATACGCTCAAACCCGTGGGCAGCAGCCAGCATCAAGATGCTGGTCAAGCCCGCCGCAACCAGCCAATGACGGTTTAGTTTTGAAATGATGGTTCTCATTCGTGCAGTTTGCCCGCAAAACCCACCTTTGCCAATCCATCTCTGCACCCGGCCATCTGATGCTCTGATCTCCCTCTTACCACACCACCGGTTCCCGACCCACGCCTCCCTCCGGCTTGACCGGAGGGTCCAGCTCTTTGTGGCGTATGAATGGTTTCTCAAGAAGCTGGACCCCGGCGCGGGGGCCGGGGACCGAAATGGAGCCCAAACCCTCTTTTCTTTTATCCTCCCTCTTGATGGGGAGGTGCCCCCGAAGGGGGTGGAGGGGGTGCTTCTTCAAGCAAGAACTTGACAAAACCAACAGAGAAAACAGCTTCTTTATAAAGGTTTAGCTTGATCGCTATTGTATAAAATCACACGGCACGCATCGGCATCGGGGGCCAAACGCAAGCGTTCGCGCATTTTTGGTGAGCGCAGACACCGCGAAACTTGCGCCAGCGCCTTTAAGTGTTCGACGCCTGAATCAACCGGTGCCAATAACACAAAAAATAAATCGACCGGCACATCATCAACCGCGGCAAAAGCTATCGGTGTATCAAAGCGAACAAAAAACCCTTTGACCGTATCCAAATTGGGCACGCGAGCATGGGGAATGGCAACGCCGCCACCAACACCCGTGGAGCCGAGCGCTTCGCGCTCCAGCAAATAGCGCAGCACCAAAGCGCTATCCAGCGCAAAGGTTTTGGCAGCTAGTTTCGCCAAAATTCCCAAAACTTGTTTTTTTCCAGACGCACCGGCGCGCACAAACACCCCGTCTTGGCTCAATAATTCCTTCATCATCTTTTTTATTTCCACAAGCTCAAATCGGCAGCGATACGCCACCTATATATTGGGCCGTTTATTGTGTTTATGGTGTGGCGGGTTTTTTGGGTTTTTGCGGGTTCACCCAACCAATATGTCCATCAGCACGGCGGTGTAGAACATTGATCTGATCATTGGCAATATTGCGAAACAACAAAACCTGGGCATCAGAAATATCCATATCCAACACCGCCATCGAGACGGTCATGGTTCGCAGCTCACCCATGCGCTCGGAAACCACCACCGCTTCGGGGGCGGGGGCGTCATCGGTCTCGTCACTTGTTTCTTCGGACGAGGTTTGCCCAGCTTGCAATACCGCATAGAGCGCCTCTTCAGCCTCCATGCCAAGGCGTTTGCCTCTGTGGTGATTGCGTAGTTTTCGTTTATAGCGCCGAAGCCTAGTTTCCAGTTTTTCCATCGCCGCGTCTGCAGCCGCATACGCATCATTATTGGAGCTGGCGCTGGTTTGTAACATGGTGCCGGTGGGCAAATGTACCGAACAGTGAACCGCAAACCCAATGCCATCACGCTCAACCACCACATAGGCCTCGCCGGGGCGATCAAAATATTTGTCGATCCCGTCATTAACCCGCGAAGTAATCCGTTCCTTTAGGGCCGGTGAAACATCAATGCCTTTGTTTACAATCTGAATGCTCATATTTTGCTCCTATTCGTTGGCTGAGACGAGGATCAGAATCAGCGAAAAAACCAGTTAATTACACTCTAGCCTGTCTTGGCCGGCAACCCAAGGTCAAACCAAATTACCGCTCGCTTTGGCGCAAAATCCGTCGGCGCTGTACCGATGAGGGGATGTGCATGGCTTCGCGATATTTGGCGACGGTACGGCGGGCGATTTCAACCCCGGCCTCACGTAAAATTTCGACAATGCGATCATCAGACAGTACGGCGCTTATGGTTTCTTCGCCAATTAAACCTTTGATCCGATAGCGGATGGCCTCGGCGGAGTGCGCTTCGCCGCCATCGACGGCGGCAATCGCCACGTTAAAGAAATATTTTAGTTCAAACAAACCACGAGGCGTTGAGACAAATTTATTCGACGTGACCCGGCTTACGGTGCTTTCGTGCATTTCAATGGCATCGGCAACGGTTTTTAAGTTTAAGGGCCGCAAGGCTTGCACCCCTTTCATCAAGAACCCGTCTTGTTGTTTGGTAAGCTCGGTTGCAACTTTTAAGATCGTCCGCGCCCGTTGATCCAGGCTTTTGACCAACCAACTAGCGGATTGATGACATTCGGAGATAAATGTTTTGTCGGCTTCGGTTTTCACGGATTTTGAAATTTGCGTATAATAGCGCGAGTTTACCAGAACCTTTGGCAAGGTATCGCTGTTCAGCTCGACCGCCCAACCGCCTTCGGGTGTGGGGCGAATAAACACATCCGGCACCACCAACGCCGCCGTGGTTCCGCTAAATTCGGCGCCGGGTTTGGGGTTCAGTTGGCGCAATTCACCGACCATATCGGCCAGATCTTCGGCATCGACACCGCATAATTCAAGCAAAGCTACCATATCGTGCTTGGCCAACAGGTCTAGATTTTCAACCATGATCTGCATCGCTGGATCAAAGCGGTCTAGCTCTTTAAGCTGTAAAGCCAAACACTCAGCCAGATCGCGGGCGCCAATGCCGATCGGGTCAAAGCCTTGTAACACGCGTAAAACCTCTTCGACTTGCTCTACAGACACGCCCAAACGTTCGGCTTCGGCGGTTAAGTCGCTGCGGATATAACCGTCCTCCTCGACCAATGCGATCAAATAAGACGCAATCATTCTTGGCACAGTGCCGAGATTGGCAATCGACAATTGCGCAGATAAATGTTCGTGCAATCCGGGTTTTTCGGCTTCAATTTGATCAATACCGGCATCTGATCTGTCAAACGAGCTATTGCCGCCGGCGCCTGCTTTTGACCAGTCTACATTTGCGCCGGTGTCATGGGTGATCTCACCTGCATCTTCGGGCGAAGTCGCATATGTGGTTTCAAAATCACCGTCGACAGCAGCTTCGGCCTCTGCCGGTGCGGCATTATCCAAGGCAAGTTCAGCGCGGCTATCGCTGGTTTCCGGTGCGGCAGGTTTTTGCACTGGCTCTGTCTCGCCGGGATCGCGCTCCAGCAATGGATTGCGGATCAGCTCGTCTTCCACATAGGCGCTTAGGTCAACATTAGAGAGTTGCAACAACTTGATCGCCTGTTGCAATTGGGGCGTCATCACAAGTGATTGCCCCTGTTTCATCTCCATTCGTTGCGAAAACGCCAAGTAAAAACTCCTAACTACCTAAAGACCAAAAACCTAAAGCCCGAAAACCTATAGAAACGCGTCACCGAGATAGACCCGCCGGACATCCGGGTTGGACATAATCTCGTCTGGTTGACCTTCAAACAAAACTTCGCCTTCATAGATAATCGATGCACGGTCAACAATTTCTAAAGTTTCTCGAACATTGTGATCCGTGATCAATATTCCGATGCCCTTTTTGGCTAAAAATTTTATCAAATCGCGAATATCGGCGATCGCCAGCGGATCAATACCGGCAAACGGCTCGTCCAACAAAATAAAGGCGGGACGAGTTGCCAAGGCTCGCGCGATTTCAACCCGGCGCCGCTCGCCGCCCGAAAGTGCCAGCGCCGGTGACTTTCGCAAATGTTCAATATGTAATTCAGCCAATAAATGATCGACCATCCGGGTGCGCTTGTCTTTGTCTTTTTCAACAAGCTCAACCACTCCACGAATATTTTGTTCGACGTTAAGCCCGCGAAAAATAGAGGCTTCTTGGGGTAAATATCCTAATCCAAGCAGCGCCCGTTGATACATAGGCAATGCCGTAATGTCCTGACCGTCTAGTAAAATCCGGCCATAATCTGCGCCGAGCAAACCCGTGATCATATAAAAACAAGTGGTTTTACCCGCACCATTGGGGCCGAGCAAACCAACAACCTCACCACGAGTTAGCGCCAAATTGACACCTTTGACCACGGCTCGTTGGCCAAAGGTTTTACCGATCCCTTCGACGGATAGGCCTTGGGTGCTATGTCCCTCATTGATCATTGTATTGGGTGTTATTTTCGCGTTGTCCATATTCGCCTATCAGATCAACCAGACTTTAAAGATGCGTGCCAAATTTTAAAGATGCGTGAAAGTAAGTCTCATTTTGGCTGCTCAATTGCGTTTTAACTATCTTCTTGGGTTTCGGCCTCTTGGGTTTGCGGGAAAAACACGGACCGAACCCGGGTTTTCGATCGGCGGCCTTTGGTTTTCGCCTCAAAGCTGGCTTCGCCGGTTTGAATATTCATCACCAATTTTTCGCTACGAATTACATTGCCGTCTTGGGTCACCACAACATCGCCGGTAATGGTAATGGTTTCGGAAGACAGCTGGTAGACCCCGCGATCACCGCGCGCCACTTCGCCGGGCGTGGTGTAAAACACATTGCCGATCGCCGTGATGGTTTCAATCTCACGGTCCGGAGTATTAAGCGGATCATTATTGCCAGAAACACTGCCTTTGACGAATTGCACTTCAATGCGGTCGGCTTGTAGTCGCGCATCACCTTGAATGACATCTACTTGGCCAATATAAGTCGCCAAATCTTGGGAATTGATCACCTCAAGACTGTCCGCACTGATATCTACTGGGCCGCCTTGCGCCGACAATTGGGCAAAAGCTGGCGAGCCAACCACCAAACTTAACACACCTATACATATGGCAGACGCCCACTTTCTCATTCGTCTTCTCCTTTGGTTTCTTTTTTGGTACTAATTCTGGTTTGTACACGGCCCCGAAAATACAGCCTGTCACCGCCATTGGCGATCTCATAGCTATCGGCACGAATACTGCCCAACGGCCCTTGACCTTTAACTTGTTGGTCGCCAATGATCCGGTCTTCAGCGATCAAAATGCGCGCATGATTGGTTTCGTATACATAGCCATTAGGCGCACCAAGTTGTACTTGTTCGTATAAATCCAAGATTTTGTTGCTGGCATCATAGACACCGCGTTCCGCCGATACTTTTGGTACATTTGTCTGTTCAAGGTTCGTATTAAAATCAAGTTGCGGCGATATCAGATCCGTAGTGTCATCCACATCCGTTCGGCGCACCGCACTGTCCGCAACCACCACATAGGCACGGCCCGTATCATCATGTCCGGTAAATTTAGGCTTGATGATCCGGGTCTCGTCTTCCTTGGCTTGTTGCACTGGAGCCGGTTGTGGCTCAGGTGTGGGTTGGTTGGAACTGGCGACGATATAGGCAATGACCACCGCAACAATGGCCGCCGCCATCAAAATAAAAATGATCCGCAAAACCTTAACTATGGCCGAGCGTCGCCGCGCCGCTGATAAGGTCAATCGCCGCTCTGGTTCCCACTGAACCGGTCCGGCCATCACTGATGTTAGTTCAATGCTCATACCCGCCTCTTTGCAACGAAGATCCTTACTATATAGGAAAGATAGGCTTTAATACCATTATTGCACCATAATTGTGATCAAAAAAGGGCTTCAGCGCCCGCAAAAAGATATCAAAGACTAATGGTGAGCAAAAATATCCGTGTCCGGCCACCCAGCCAGATCAAGTGCAGCGCGGGTGGGTAGAAACTCAAAACAGGCGGCCGCCAAGCTGATCCGACCTTCTCTGGCTAGCATAACATCCAAAGCTTCGCGCAATTGGTGCAAATACAAGACATCGGATGCGGCATAGTCACACTGCGCCTTTGATAGCTCGGCCGCCCCCCAGTCGGAGCTTTGTTGTTGTTTAGACATGTCTTTGTTTACGATCTCACGCACCAGATCTTTTAGGCCATGGCGGTCCGTATAAGTCCGCACCAGCTTGGAAGCAATTTTGGTGCAGTATATTGGGGCCATCCTTATCCCAAGGTATTTTTGTACCATGCCCACATCAAAGCGCGCAAAGTGAAGAATTTTGACAATATCCGGATCGCCCAGAACTGCTTTTAAGTTCGGACAATCATAATTGCTACGATCCATTTGCACCAAATGAGCATCACCATCGCCCGCCGAAAGCTGTACCAAGCATAATGGATCGCGGTGCAAGGAAAGCCCCATCGTTTCGGTATCCACCGCCACGCCATCGGCAAAATCTAATCCTGCGGGAAGATCATTTTTGTGTACATGAACTGTCATGGTTGGTTTATGGCCCCTTATTCACGCACCGAAATAGCCCGCCCACTAATTTTGCCCGGTTTTCATGGTAAAGCAAGAGGCCAAGCTCAGCTCGTTCATTTACGACAAATTTGTGGCTAACACCGGAACCAATGAAGCGATCAACAACCCGGCCATGGTGAAATTAAATATCCGAAGCCGGTTTTGATTGTTCAACACTTGGCGCATTTTTTGGCCCAACATGACCCAGACAGAAACCGATGGCAAATTGACTATGGAAAACACAATCGCCACCAGCAAAAACGCTGACACGCTTTGATCCGGCGCATAAATACTGATGGCACCTAACGCCATGGCCCACGCTTTTGGGTTGACCCATTGAAACAAAGCGGCTTGCACGAAAGTGAACGGCGAACTGGTTTGTTGCTTGTCTTTTGGTGGCGCGGCGGTTGCTATTTTATAGGCCAAAAACAGCATATACACCACACTAACCACCTGCAAAATAGTGTGACTAATCGGATAGGCATCAAATACACGGATCAAGCCAAGCCCGACCAGAAACACCATCAGCCCAAACCCTAAACTAACCCCCAGCATATGGGGAACGGTCCGGCGAAATCCAAAATTTGCCCCCGACGCCATCAGCATCAGATTGTTGGGACCGGGCGTAATTGAGCTAACAAACGCAAAGACGATTAGAGCGGGAATCAGTTGATACATCATTCGTACATTATAGACGGATTAGCCGACGAGGCCTTGCTTTTTTGCCGAAATTAGCAGATATTTTGCAATATATGACACAAATTGATATAAAAACCCGCGATATATTGCACGAACTTCAGTGCAATGGTCGCATCACCAATCTTGAACTGGCGGCCAAAGTCAACTTGTCGCCCTCGGCCTGTTTGCGCCGTGTACAAGAACTAGAACGAACCGGTGTAATCGCTGGGTATCGCGCCGTGATCAACCCGGCGGCGTTGGGGAAGGGTTTTACCGCTTATATTGGGGTTGGTCTGTGCGATCACACCAAAAAATCACAAGAAGCCTTCGAGCGCTCCATCGCGAACGCAACCGAAGTACGCGAATGCCACAATATCACGGGCACATTTGAGTATTTGCTACGGGTCGAAGTGGCCGACCTTGCGGCCTATAAATTGTTTCACACGGATGGTTTGGGAACCTTGGCACAGGTTAGCTCTATCATGTCCTATGTGGTCATGGGTTCGCCCAAAGACGAGCGCGCTTAAAACCAGCACATGACATGGCGCGGGTTATCGGCTAAATAAAGCGGACATATCATCAGTTGAGAAAGAAAATGGTTCGCGGGTTATTGGCATTGGCGCTCATCGGCAATGGGGTTTTGTTTGCAGCCGGCGTGTTTCGTTCGGTGCAGCTAGAGACTCAAGCCTTTCATCGGTTGGGTGAACCTGTCGGGCACAGCGGCGGTTTGTTCGATATTTGGGCGTGGCCGGTGATATTGGTTGTACTTTGTTTGCTGCTGGCCCTAGCAAATCGGCGCAAACCACCCAACATGTAAGCCCCAAACAGATCAACGCCAGATGAGCGAACCCAATGAGCACAAATACACCCCATAATAACTCCAACCTGTTGCACGCGGTAAATGGGCGCGCTCTTGACGAGGTTTGGCCGACAAACTTACAAAATATTGGTTTGGGCATGGGTTGTTTTTGGGGGGTGGAGCGTTTGTTCTGGCAACAAAAAGGCGTCTATGTCACGGCCACCGGATACCAAGGCGGGGCGCAAATAAACCCAAATTATACCGATGTTTGCCAACACCAAACAGATCACGCCGAAAGCGTGCGGGTGGTGTTCGACCCAGACATTGTTTCGTTGGCACAGATTTTGGCGATATTTTGGGAGAACCACGACCCGACCCAAGGTGATGCCCAAGGCAATGATGTTGGTGGACAATATCGCTCGATGATTTTTGCGCAAAATGCACAACAAGCCGAACAAGCCACCGACTCATTGCACAAGGCGCAAGTTTTGCTGGATGCCAAGGGTTTTGGGAAAATTACCACCGAGATTGTCATCGGTGCAAAATTTTGGCTGGCCGAAGAAGAGCACCAACAATATTTAGCGAAAAACCCCGGCGGATATTGCAATTTGGCCGGTACCGGTATTTTTTGTGGAGCAGAATAAGATGACCCATTATCCGAGCCTCGAACCCGATGCAAAGCTTGAAGAATTATTCCGGCGTTTCCCACGCGGGGTTGCCCCGTTGATTGCCTTGCATGACCAGATTTTGCGTGATGACAGCAGTCCGTTCTCCTTGGCCGAACGAGAGCTGATCGCGGCGTTTGTCTCTGGCCTAAATGCTTGTCATTTTTGTTATGGTGCCCACAAGCTTATGGCCCGCGCTTTTGGGGTGGATGAAGCCCTGATTGAAAGCTTGGTTGCCGATGACGGCCACGCCGATATCGAACCAAAATGGCGGCCGTTATTGGCCTATTTGCGTAAATTGACCCTAACCCCAGCGAAAATTACCGCTGATGATATGCACCAGGCCTTAAGCGCCGGATGGAGTGAAACCGCCGTATATGATGCCGCAATGATCTGTGCCTTATTTAGCTTTATGAACCGGATTTTAGATGGGGCCGGTATCGAGCCAAAGCCGATATTTGCCAATCCAAGCGATGCAGATTTAACGGCCCGTGCCAGCAGCACCTATACCGGTTGGGCGCGGTCAGCAAACCTCATCGACTAAGCCCAAAAAAAGCCCGGTCTGGAAAATCCAAACCGGGCTAATTTCAATGTTTACCCGCCAGCGTTACCGCAGGCAGACAAATTATTTGTTAGTCAACCAACTGAAGTTCATCAGCGGCTTGTTTGCCACGATTGGTGACAATTTCATAGCTTACTTTTTGTCCGTCATTCAAACCGGCAATACCGGCTTTTTCAAGGGCGGTGATGTGTACAAACACGTCGTTGCCGCCTTCGTCTGGAGAAATAAAGCCGTAGCCTTTGGTGGCGTTAAACCATTTTACAGTACCTGTAGTCATTCGTGCATTCCTTAGCATCTAGTCGTTAAATTCCCCGGCAGGTTGCCGAGAAAACCAAGAGTTCGGTAAAGTCCGTAAGTAGAAGGTCTTGGTGTCTCTAGATGCAGGGCTGAAATGACCACAAAGTGTTCAAATCTTTTAAGTAGCTCTACATAAATTCTAAAGTCGGATCCTCAAAAATTGGAGCAGTAACGTAAGTCTCGACCCGCCTAATATAGATAAAATGCCAAAAAGCAACTGATATTATACTCAAAGTACCGAACTTACCGGTGTTTTGGGTATAGTTTTCTTTGCTATCCATCAACTTACCCAAAAACCGGTGCCCACTTTTTGGGTCGATGGAGTATATCAAAAACAACCACCCGAATTATTTGGCCCGATCGCTCCAATACGAAACACACGGGATTTTGGAGCGATCACAACGATCGGCGTATTTACGCGCGACCTGCACCACCTCATCCATCAAGCCCTCGGCAAGGGTGATCGGTTGTAGCCCAAGATCGAGCAAGCGACCGTTTTCCACCAGCAAATCGTTCTCGGCATCTTCGTTACGTGGGTTATCAACATTGGAGATCTCAGCGCCGGTTTTGTCGGCAATCATTTGTGCCAAATCGCGCACCCGATGGGTTTCGGTCATTTGGTTATAAATACAAACCCGATCGCCCTTTTTTGGCGGGTTGGAAACCGCCAGCTCAATACAACGCACCGTGTCTTGGATATGGATAAAGGCTCTGGTTTGTCCGCCCGTGCCGTGGACGGTTAACGGCACACCCAACGCCGCTTGCATCAAAAACCGGTTCAGCACCGTGCCAAAATCACCGTCATAATCAAACCGATTGATCAAGCGTTCGTCTTGGCGGGTTTCTTCGGTTTGGGTGCCCCAGACAATGCCTTGGTGCAAATCGGTGATTCGCACCTTGTCGTTTTTCGCATAAAAGGCAAAAAACAACTGATCCTGGGTTTTGGTCATATGATAGATTGAGCCGGGGTTGGCTGGATAGAGAATTTCGGTTTCGACCAACTCGCCCGCGCCGTTTTCTATTTTGACGGTTAAATAGCCTTCCGGAATTTTTGCCCCCGCTGTGCCATAGCCATACACGCCCATCGTCCCCAAATGCACCAAATGCGCGCCCGTTCCAGATTCAACAATCGCCGCCAACACATTATTGGTGGCATTCAGGTTGTTATCCACCGTATAGCGTTTGTGCCACGCCGACTTCATCGAATACGGGGCCGCCCGTTGTTCGGCAAAATGGACAATGGTGTCCGGGGCAATTTCGCGCAGTAATGCCAGCAAAGCATCGTATTCGCGGGCAACATCAATCCGGGCAAATTTGATCTCTTTGCCGGAAACTTCGTACCATGCAGCAATTCGCTCACGCATTGGGCGGATCGGGGTCAGCGAGCTTACTTCCAATTCATTATCAATATTGCGCCGTGATAAATTATCAACAATGGTGATCTCATGACCCAATGCCGACAAATGCAGCGCACTAGGCCAGCCGCAAAACCCATCACCACCTAAGATTAATACTCGCATTTTGTGTCCCGTGTTTTGTGTTCTGCGCTTTATGCAATACCGCAAAAAATCATGATGATCCAGTTTTGATCATTGGTTTTGCGTCAATGCGTCTTGTAAAATTACCCGCGCCGCTTGTGCCAGTTCAGGCCGGGCCAAAGCGAAGTGCGCGAAAGCCCGTAAATACCCTAATTTATTGCCGCAATCAAAATCCGTACCCTGATATTGATAGGCATAAAACGCTTGAGTTTGCATCAATCGGTCCATCGCATCGGTCAGCTGAATTTCACCACCGGCACCGGTTTGTTGGTTTTCCAGTAACCCAAAAATTTCAGGCTGCAAGATATAACGCCCGGTGATTTTAAGACATGAGGGCTGGGTGCCTATTGCTGGTTTTTCCACCATGCCCCGCATTTTATAGACATTACCTTCCTGCGAGACCGGGTCAATCACGCCGTATTTATCCACATCCAGCTCTGGAATTTCATCAACGGCAATAATATTACCGCCTTTGTCATGATAAATCTCAACCATCTGGGCCAAACAGCCTTGCTCGGCTTGGATCAATACGTCTGGCAATAATACGGCAAACGGCTCGTCGCCAATGATATCACGAGCGCACCAGATCGCATGGCCCAAACCCAATGGCGCTTGTTGGCGCACAAAGCTGGTTGAACCCGCTACCGGCAAATGTGCCTGCAATTCAGCCAAGGCTTGTTGCTTGTCTTTTTGGCGTAAATTGGTTTCCAGCTCGAAGGCTTGGTCAAAATGGTCTTCAATCGCACCTTTGCCACGTCCGGTGACAAAGACAATATGTTCAATTCCAGCCTGTCTTGCTTCGTCCACCACATACTCAATGATCGGACGGTCAACCACCGGCAGCATTTCTTTTGGGATCACCTTGGTCGCCGGTAGAACCCGCGTTCCCAATCCTGCAACCGGCAGCACTGCTTTTCTGATTTTTTTCATGAACACGCCTTCATTCCAGTTTTGCATGCTATGATTTAGGACGGTTGCGAAAGCGTGGCAACCACCTGTAACTAGACCCAACCAAAACAACCCGATAGACGATAGGCGAAACCCAAATACGAGACGATGATGACAAACATTAAATTTGGTACCGATGGCGTTCGCGGACGCGCTGGCCAACCCCCAATGGACGCACAAACTTGCTTTCGCATCGGCTTGGCCGCCGGACAGGTTTTAGGCAGCAACCAACCGGCGTTCATCGCTCGCGATACCCGGCGCTCTGGGCCGGATTTGCAGACGGCATTGGCTGATGGTTTGGCGGCGGCTGGAATATCTGTGCGGCTAGGCGGCGTGATGCCAACGGCGGCGTTGGCCTTGGCGGTACAAAGTGAACAGGCCGATATCGGTGTGATGATCACCGCCTCTCACAATCCGGCTGCCGACAATGGCGTAAAACTATTTACGGCAAATGGCTGCAAAATCACCGACCGGCAACAAGCCGATATCGAACAGCGGATCAACGAACTTGAGCCGATAAAAACCCACTCGCTTGGTCAAATTACAACAGATGACAGCATCAGTAAAATTTACGAAGCTAAGGTGCGAAGCCTGTTCGAGGGTCGCCCCTTGGCCGCTCTAAAGCTTGTGGTGGATTGCGCCAATGGTGCCGCTAGCGGCTTTGCGCCCAACTTGCTAACCGAAGCCGGGGCCGAAATTATTGCCATCCACAACACCCCCGATGGCGACAATATCAACTTAAACTGTGGCTCAACCCATGTAGAGGACCTGCAAGCCCAAGTGTTGCGCCACCAAGCCGATGCCGGAATTGCGTTTGATGGCGATGCCGACCGGTTGGTGCTGGTCGACGAGACGGGGGCGCTGGTTGACGGCGATCAAATTTTAGCCAGGTTAGCCACCGATTGGTTGGCGGTTGGAAAATTACAAAACCAAACATTGGTCGCCACCGTGATGTCAAATATCGGCCTAGAGCGCTATGCGCATGAAATTGGCGTAACATTGGAACGAACCGTGGTCGGCGATCGCCATGTGGCGGCGCGAATGGAGCAACTGGGTGCTAACCTTGGCGGCGAGCCATCGGGCCATATTTTATTGCCGGGCCTGCTGCCCTCCGGCGATGGCTTGGTGGCGGCATTATTGCCCTTGCTTAGCCTTGCCAAAGCCAAAAAACCGGCAAGCCAACATTTACAAGTGTTTGCCGCTTGGCCGCAAATTTTGCACAACATCCAGTATACCGGCGGTGACCCCTTGGCCGCAAGCGGCGTTACAACCGCCATTGAACAAGTCACCCAAAGCTTGGGCGAAACCGGCCGCGTCTTGGTGCGCGCATCGGGCACCGAACCGTTGCTTCGTATCATGGCCGAAGCCGAAACCATTGCCCAAGCCCAAGCCGCCATTGACCAAATCACCCAAGCCATAGAGCAAGTATAGCCACAACTTTCCTCGTTGCGTTGCGTTGCCCTTCCTTCCTTCCCCTTCCTTCCCCTTCCTTCCCCTTCCTTCCTGTCTTCCTGTCTTCCTGTCTGCCGGCCTTCCTTCCCTTCTTCCCTTCTTCCCTTCTTCCCTTCTTCCCTTCTTCCCTTCCTTCCCGGACTTATGTAGCAGAGGCACCAAGGATAGATAAAATGACTCGAAACCCCACAAAAGTTGATGCACTACTGGCTAATGCCCCGATTCCTTTTCAAAGTTGTTACGGCGACAGTTATTTTTATAAGTGGGCTTGTTACCCTCTTCAAATTTTCCGTCTATGCAATCGGACTTTCAACACTGCCAGAAGACACAATGGCTTTGGGGGTTAAATTGGAGAGTCTGGCTAAATACGCGGGCATTATACCCGATTGGGTGCCATGGGTAATTTTCGTTGGGTTTTTATTCTATGTCTTAGCCCAAAAACTTGGGTTTGATTTTAGTCTTTTCCGTCCAGTTACAAGCCCTTCAAATGGTGGGGAGCTAAATAAGTTGGGTAAAAAAGCACAAATCATTGCTGTAAATATTTCTAAAATTGCACCAAGCCGCAATACATACAGGTTCCAAAAACGGGAAGTTCCTAGATTAATGGGTAATATAGAAAGCGCCCTCATAAGTTTTAAAAAACAGGGGTTTGATATCCCTGATTTTTCTATAGCAGAGGATGAGTATGGTAAAATCAAGGTAGCGGAAAGATACTTTGCAACACTGGGTGAGTATTTATCGGCCGATCACACCAAGGAAGCGAGATCATATGCTAAGCGTCACCATGGTTAAAGTCTCAATTCTCGCACCCCAATAGCGTCCAAACATTGCATCATAAAGGCTGCGCTAAATTTACCTCTGGCGAGTTTATTAGTGATGTTTGCGGGCTTCTCATTGATACCCATTTCGTTTAGCTTTTCGCTCAATTGACCGTATGTAACCCCTGCTCGTTTCAATTCAGCTTTTAAGATACCCGCAACACGGGCTTCATATTCTGTTTTCTCTGCCATAATATATCCTTTGCGTTATAAACATACTGTATATGATATAAAAACACTTGTAAATTAAAAGTATTATACTATATATGATATATAACATATCGGAGATAGTATAATGCAACATTTTCTTTTATCAGCTAAGGCAAGAACACTAAGCCTAAAGAAAATCTACAAGATGGGCGAGACAGCCGCTTACGAGCTGTTCAGGCAAATTAGATGGCCTGAAACGGATGGTGAAGCCGTGTGTCCCCAATGTGGGTGCTGCGAAAGCTACAACATCACCACGCGCCGCAAGTTCAAATGCAAGGCTTGTCACCACCAGTACAGCGTAACAAGTGGCACAATCCTACATAGCCGCAAGCTGGACTTCACGGATCTGCTGGCCGCGATATGCGTCTTTGTGACCGGCTCCAAGGGCATAAGCGCGGTACAGTTCAGCCGGACGCTTGACGTGCAGTACAAAACCGCATGGGTGCTTTGCCATAAGATGCGCGAATGTCTTGCGGATGAAACCGATACGCACAAGCTGGACGGTGAAGTGGAAATTGATGGCGCGTACTTTGGCGGTCATATCCGGCCATCAAACCACAAATCAGACCGCATTGACCGTCGCTTGAAGCATCACCAGACCGGCACACGCCGTGTTGTGATCGCCATGCGGGAACGTATGGGCCGCACACTACCATTCGTTCGTAAGAGCGAAGCCGAGGGCGTTGCCTTGGCGCACGGCATTGTGCAGGACGGCACAACGATCTTTGCAGACGAAGCATCCCATTGGGACAAGCTGGCATGGGGCTATGATACCAAGAGGGTTAATCACAGCACCGAATATTCCCTTGGTGGCGGTATTCATACGAACTGGGTAGAAAGTTATTTCGCCCGCCTTCGCAAGATGGTTTCGGGCCAGCATCATTGGGTTAGCCCAAAGTACCTGCAACAATACGCCGAACACGCCGCATGGCTTGAGGATCACCGCCGGGAGTGTACGGGTGCTCTTGCAAAACGAATCGCCCGTGCAGCTATGAAAGCTCCGAAAAGCACTAAATTTGGTGGGTATTGGCAGCGAGCAGTGGCGTAACAAGTCGGAAAATCAATATATAGTGTCTATTATTATCGTTATTCAGTATATGTTCTGGTCTGATAGCCCCAACATATAGATATTTTATCAAACGGGCATTGGACTCTATCTATCATCATGATAAGTTGAAAGATGATAAAGTTAGACCCCGGAACTTCCTACAGCTCCGAGGTCTGACGAACCGCAAATTTGATAGTCACATTTGCCTGCGGTTCAAAGGATAGTGAGAAAGAGTTTATACTCCAGCACCCCTAGAAATCAAGGTGAATGTGACGCTTCCCATCATAAGGAGAAATTCTCATGGGAAAGCGTATAATTGACGCAACGTCAGATTCATCTGGCAAAACTATATCCGTTCGTTTGAGCGGGAACTCCACTAATACACCGATTAGCACTGCCATTGGCATGGCTGAACGGGGTCAAATTGAAGGGGCGCATGTTGTGCATCCTTCATGTAATGACCCGTATCTGCGGACAAATCCCGATGGACGTACAGAAAACAGCATCGACATGTTGTCGGGCGATAAATAGTAGCGTCCTCTAACCAGTACGAGGCCGCAATGTCCATTGGACATTGCGGAACTCGCCTAACCTTCATTGGTGGTTATTAGCAGGAGCAACGGCTTAATGCGTTGCGGCTTTGTTCACGGCGCAGTCTTGACCCAGAATAAGAATCTTGCCTTTATAGGTGGACGCTCGGTTCGTCCTTTTTTCATATCCAGTAATGGCTGGTGAAAGGGGGTGATTCTCATGGCATGTAAAACCAAACCACGTCGAGTGCGTGTTGGTGGAAAGCCGGGACCAAAAACGGTCCCGGTCAAGCCACACAGAAGATCTAAACCCAAGCGGTGCTAGTTACAGCTAGCACATAAAAGTGGATCGAGCGTCACCATAGATTCAAAATTATTTACTCCTGTCAATGGAAAAGTTACTTTTCTCTTGACCTCAATTGTCAATCCATAACCCGCATATCATTCAACCGTCCCATTACCAGCCCAGAACGCTCGCCGCTTCGTCACGTCCTTAACCTTGTTACGGATTTGGTTATAGAGGGCGCGGTCTTTGGTATCCCAGCCTTTGCGGACAATGATCTCACGGGCAATTGCCGGATTATCGGCTAATTCCGGTTTGTCGCGCCGCATTTGGATTATAAGGCGGGATAGTTCCTTGTTGGCAAAGATGCGCTTGGGTGTCCTGATCGCCCCTATGCGTTTGGGATCGTCCCGATAGCCAAGCAACACCAATACCCTGTCCACACTCTCAAGGTCACGCTTGGCCCCGTGCAGCGCGGTCTCACGCTCACACACCCGTTGCGCCAACTCACCCCGCTTTCTCACAAGCCCCGATATTACAAAAACATTTCCCATGCCTTATTATAGCATACCCCGGTGTTATTGTGTTGGTGCGTTTGATACATAAGGCCGTTCCTTCCTTCGTCTCCCTCCGGCTTGACCGGAGGGTCCATGTGCCAGTGCATTCGGCCAAAGAGTTTTTTGCTACAAAAAGAACTGGGCCCACCGGTCAAGCCGGAGGGAGACGAAGGAAGGGAAAGGAAAGGGAAGGAAATGAGGAAGAGAAGAGAAGGAACGGAAAAAGAACCGTTGGGGAACGATAAATGTTACAGCTTTTGATCAAATGCACCGATTTGTGGGTACCCCGTGAACACATTCTCAATATAGCGGAACATCGCTACCATATTGGCTTCTGAGGCCGGGCTTTCGACCACCACCACCAGGTTTGGCGTGTTCGACGAGGCCCGTATTAACCCCCATGTGCCGTCTTCGACCGTAAAGCGCACGCCGTTTACCGTAACCAAGGAAGTCATTTTTTGGCCAAGCAGGGGTTTACCGGCCACAAAGTCAGCCTGTATTTGTTCGGTGATTTTGTCGACAACTTGATATTTTTCTTCATCGGCACAGGCCGGAGACATCGAAGGCGAGCCCCAAGTTTGCGGCAGAGCGTTTTTAAGATCTGCCATCGACTGGTCAGGATTACGCTCCAACATCGCCAAAATCGCAATGGCCGTTACCAAGCCATCATCATAACCCCGGCCAATCGGTGGTCGAAAAAAGTAATGCCCCGATTTTTCAAAGCCCGCCACTGCGCCAAGCTCCGTCGTCCGGCGCTTGATATATGAATGGCCGGTTTTCCAATAGTTCGTAGTCGCCCCATTTTTCAGCAAAACCGGGTCCATGGCATAAATGCCGGTGGATTTCACATCGACGACGAACACGGCATTTTCAAACTGTTCCGACAAATCACGGGCCAACATGACACCGACTTTATCCGCAAAAATTTCTTCACCGGTATTGTCCACCACCCCACACCGATCGCCATCGCCATCAAAGCCCAAAGCAATGTCTGCGCCGGTTTCCTTCACCTTGGCCGCCATTGCGTGCAACATTTTCATGTCTTCTGGGTTCGGGTTATAGCGCGGAAAATTATAATCCAGCTCGCAATCCATCGGGATCACCTCAACACCAACCGCACGTAATGCGGCCTCGGCAAACGCCCCAGCTGTGCCATTGCCACACGCCGCAACCACTTTCAGCGGACGGGTCAATTTGGTATTGGCCGACAGATCAGCAATATAGCGTTCGCGCACCCCCTCTTGGAGCACATAGCCACCGCCAGCGCGGGCAACACCTTGGCCAGATAATACAATATCTCGTAGCTGGCCCATTTCATCTGGCCCAAAGGTAAGCGGCGGTTCGACCCCCATTTTTACGCCGGTCCAACCGTTTTCATTATGACTGGCCGTTACCATGGCAACACAAGCAATATCCAGATCAAATTGGGCAAAATAGGCGGTCGGCGATAACGCCAAGCCAATATCATGAACCTCTATGCCCGCGCCCATCAGCCCAACGATCAGCGCCTGTTTGATCGAAATTGAGTATTTACGGTAATCATGAGCAACGACAATTTTAGGAGGTCGGCCCAATTGATGAATGAGCGTGCCTAAACCTAACCCTAAGGCTTGCACCCCCAACAGGTTGATCTCTGGCGGGCGGGTGGAGCCTTCATGGCCGAACCACCACCTAGCATCATATTCACGAAACCCAGTGGGTTTGACCAAGGCGTGGGTTTCAAACTCCAGGGTATTTGGTTCGATAAATGGCTTTGGCAAAAACATGAGGCATGGCTTTCATTTGATCTTGATGGCAAGCTATTGCCGATTGACGGCGCTGGACGCAAGTTCGATTGTGAAAAAAACCTGATTCTAATCATAAATAAAGTGAGAAACTTGCATGTCCGTACTTGTTTTGCTCCGCCATGGTCAAAGCCACTGGAACCTTGCCAACCGGTTTACCGGGTGGATGGATGTGGATTTAACCGCAAAAGGCGAAGCCGAGGCCAAACGCGCCGGAGAGCTATTAGCTGAAACGAAGGTGGAATTTGATGCGGCCTATACCAGCATGCAAACCAGGGCCATTCGCACCTTATGGCTGGCCTGTACGCAGATGGAGCTGTGTTGGTTGCCGGTGACCAAGGATTATCGGTTAAATGAGCGGCATTACGGTGATTTAACGGGGCGCAATAAAGCCGAAACCGCCGAGATACATGGCAAAGAGCAGGTGCAAATATGGCGGCGGTCTTATGACATTCCACCACCAGAAATGAGTTGGGACAATCCACAAAACCCATGCCGGGACCGACGCTATGCTGGTGTAAACCGTGCTGAATTACCAAGCGCCGAATCGCTTAAAATGACCCTACAACGTGTGTTACCTTATTATACCGACGAAATTGAACCTCATTTGGCCGCAGGAAAAAACCTACTCATCTCGGCGCACGGCAACTCGTTACGCAGCTTGATCAAGCACTTATTTGCGGTTCCTGATGAAAAAATTGTGCATGTAGAAATTCCCACCGGCAACCCATTATTGATTGAACTTGACCACCAACAAAAGCCAATATCGGCGCGCTATCTGGACACCGATCGGGCCAATCCACTGCCAGATGTTCCGTAGACAAGTGTTTTTCGCTCGTTCTTTAGCTGGTTGTTAATAAAACCAGCACAAACTACTTCCCTAATGAACAAGGGCGTTTCACATGTTTGACGACGATTTTGATCTTCCAGATGATTTGGCAGCCATGGCCGACAATGCCGCAGCAGCTTTGGTCGCAATGGGCGATGAATACGCACAAGACGCCGCCAAGGACGCCGATCAATTATTGCTCTGTGCTGAAAACGTCCGTTTAGCCCGCACCGATGACGCTATATTGGCAGCCATGAGTGATGTGTTCGACATTGCCCATAATTTTAAAGGCCAAGGCGCAACCTTTGGCTATGATCTGGTGACTTTATTAGGCGAT
>JAESUG010000190.1 GCA_016763185.1 Robiginitomaculum sp.
AAATCCGTGGTTAATCGTCAAATGGTCCGTTTGGTGACACCGGGGACCATAACCGAAGATACGTTACTGGACGCCAAAGCCTCTAATCGTTTGCTGGCGATAAACTGCACCGCGTCCGGTGATTGGGCCTTGGCGTGGGCGGATGTGTCCACCGGTGAATTGGCAACGATGAGCTTTGCTGGCAAACACGCCCAAAGCCAATTGGTTGAAACATTGGTTTCCTTACTGCCCAAAGAAGTTTTAATGCCACAAAGCATGGACCCGGCCATATTTGCGGAACTGGGCGACGTGGCCATAACCCCATTGGACGATGTCGCATTTCGCGCATCGAAACCCAAAGAGAAACGCTTGGCCGCAGGGTTTTCGGTGGCATCACTGGATGGTTTTGGCGATTTTACCCGTGCGTCCCTAGGGGCATTGATCGCGCTTTATGAATATGTAGAGCTTACCCAAGCTGGCGCTGCTCCGAAATTACGCCCGCCCGTGCAACAACATGTAAATGCCCATTTGGCTATCGACCCGGCCACGCGGCAGTCTTTGGAGATCACCCACGCCTTCACCGGAACTCGCAAGGGCAGTTTGCTTGGCGCCGTCGACCAAACCGTTTCTTCGCCGGGCGCAAGAGTGCTGGCCGATCGATTGCAGCGACCATCTACGGACATTGATCTGATCGACCAACGGCTGGATTGTATTGCTTGGTTGGTGGGCGAGCCTGAGCTGTTGGCCGGTATGCGGGCGCAGTTACAAGGTCTGCCAGATTTAATGCGCTCAACGTCCCGATTGTCGTTGGGACGCGGTGGTCCGCGTGATTTGTTATCCGCCGCCAAAGCCATTGCTGCTGGCGAGCTAATCAACGCAAAATTTTTGTCGGCTGGAAAGCGAGAGCTACCTTCTGGTTTGGCCGAAGATTTGGCCGCAATCTCGTTGGTTAGCCAACCGAACTTGGCCATATTGGTGGCGGAGCTGGCGCAAGCGTTTGTCCCTACGCCGCCCGTGAATGAGCGCGATGGTGGCTTTATCGAAAAAAACTGGTCGGTGCCATTGGACGAACAACGAGAACTGCGCGATCATTCGCGCCGACGTATAGCGAAGCTACAAGGTAAATATATCGAGCAAACTGGCGTTGCTTCGCTGAAGATTAAACACAATAATGTGCTCGGCTATTTTGTCGAAATAACCCCGCGTCATGTCGAAAGCTTGCTCGAAGAGCCGCAACCGCAAACCTTCCGCCACCGGCAAACCTTAGGCAGTGCGGTACGGTTTTCCACCGATGAACTTTCAATACTAGAGGCCGAAATATTATCAGCCGCCGAACGAGCCTTGGCGCTGGAGCGTCAAATATATGCTGAATTTTTGGCCAGATTACTAGCCGAAGAAGGGCAATTACAAGCGATTGCCAACGGGTTGGCCTCGTTGGATGTGGCACAAAGCGGGGCAAATTGGGCAATGTCCAGCAATGGCGTTCGCCCTGAACTTACCCAGCAGGTTGATTTTGATATTGAAGCAGGCCGTCATCCCGTGGTCGAACAAGCCTTGGCCAAGGATAATCAGCAGGTGTTTACCCCCAATGATTGCCAATTGGGACTAGCGCACCCAAACCACGCCCGTTTGGTTTTCGTCACTGGGCCGAATATGGCTGGTAAATCTACGTGGTTGCGACAAAATGCATTATTGGTGATCTTGGCGCAAGCCGGGTTGTTTGTGCCGGCAAAACGCGCTCGCATTGGTCTGGTTGACCGGTTGTTCAGCCGGGTGGGTGCGTCTGATGACCTGTCTCGTGGGCGTTCAACATTTATGGTTGAAATGACCGAAACTGCCGCCATTTTGCACCAAGCCACGGCCTACTCATTTGTGATTTTGGACGAAATCGGCCGAGGAACGGCAACCTGGGACGGCTTGGCCTTGGCGTGGGCGACGGCGGAGCATTTGCAAGGGGTCAATACGTGTCGTGCCTTGTTTGCCACCCATTATCACGAGCTTACGGCTCTAGCCAATCGTTTGCCGGGCATTAGCAATGTCTCGCTTGCTGCCCGCGAATGGAACGGCGATCTGGTGTTTTTGCACACGGTGGTTGCTGGTGCTGCGGACCGCTCTTATGGCATTCAGGTTGCGAAACTTTCAGGCATGCCAGCCTTGGCCGTGAACCGCGCCACCGAAGTTTTGCGCGAATTAGAAGCCAGCAATGACGGTAAAAACCTGGCCGACGAATTGCCATTATTTGCGCCGCGCCCGGCACCAATTCCAACGAAAAGCAAGGTGGAAGAACGCCTCAGCGCTGCGCAAGTGGACGATATGAGCCCAAGGGAGGCGCTGGAATTTATTTATGAATTGCGTGGGCTGGTTGAAAAGACCAAGCAATGAGTACGACTTTGGTCATTGCTGATCCCGATGATACGTTGTTGGTGCAGCTTCGCGGTATTGTTACGCAATACGGCTCGTTACAAAAAGCGCGACCGCACCTGATAAAAGCGTTAAAGCAAACCCGCCGGAAAATTCAAAATGATGCCTTGGCGTTGTTACAAGAAACCAGTGACGGGTTGGCTTGTGCACATTTGCTAAGTGACCGCCATGATATGGTTGTGCAAACCGTTTGCCAATTGATTGAAGATGACCATGCAACAAACTGGCCTGAAGGCCTCGGTTTGTTTGCCTCTGGCGGATATGGGCGCGGCGAATTGGCGCCAAGTTCCGATCTGGATTTGTTATTTTTGTTGGACAAGCAACAACCCACCGAAATCATTGAACTGGTTTTGTATTTTTTGTGGGATTGTGGCTGGAAAGTCGGCCATGCGGTTCGCACCAAAGCCGAATGTCTACAATTGGCGGCTCAAGACCATACCATTGCTACTTCGATGATGGATTTGCGAATTTTATATGGGCCCGCTGCATTGGGTAGCTCACTTGCCACGGCATTAAAAGGTCGGAAAACCACTGCCAAAACCCGCCGCTTCATTGCTGATAAATTACAAGAACGAGATGTGCGTCATCAACGCCAAGGTCCGACCCGATATCTAGTGGAGCCGAACGTTAAGGCCGGTAAAGGCGGCTTGCGCGACCTACAATCATTGATTTGGATTGCGCGACATGTCGAACCTGAAGCATTTGTTTCCGGCGGCAATAAACCAAAATTTTTTACCGAAGAAGAATATCGGGTTTTTGTTCGCACCAACCGGTTTTTGTGGACCGTACGATGTTGGTTGCATTTTTTGTCAGGCCGCGATGAAGACCGACTTACCTTTGATTTACAGCCATTATTGGCAAAGAAATTACAATACCGCAGTACCAAGAAAACGCCGGGGGTTGAGCGGTTGATGAAGGCGTATTTCTTACACGCCAGAGAAGTTGGGTTTCTAACGCGCATTTTTTGTACCAAGCTTGAGGAACAAGCCAATAAGAGCGCCCCGGCTGGATTATCAAGGCTATTGGCACGAAGATTGTCACAAACTACCCAATCGGAATTTGCGATGAATAACGGCCGGTTGGACTTTCGCGACACAAAAACCAATCCGCCGGCAATGGAAGAGCTTTTTCGTCTGTTTTTGCTCGCAGATGACGCAGGTGTTGAACTTCACCCCGATGCACTGGCGCATATCCGTCGTTCAGTGCCGCAACTCAATAGTCGCGCTAGGAAGAGTCCAGCTATTGTGCAAGTGTTTTTAAGCTGTTTCACCGCTTCAAATAAACCTGAAACCTTGTTACGCCTGATGAGTGAAGCCGGGTTGTTGGGTAAAATGGTGCCGGAATTTGGGCGGATAACGGCGCAAACTCAGTTTAATATGTATCATTCCTATACTGTTGACGAACACACCTTGCGGGCAATTGGGGCGTTGCGTGAATTAGAAACGGGTGTCATGACCATAGCAGGGTTGGACATGAAAGCGGTGTTGGCAAAATCAACCAATCGGCGGGTGCTTTATCTGGCAATGTTGTTGCATGACACCGGCAAAGGCAAAGGCGACCAAGAGGTAGAAGGTGGAAAATCTACCCGCGCTGCTTGCGCGCGATTGGGGCATTCGGCACAAGAAGTAGAACTGGCCGGTTGGCTAGTGGAACATCATTTATTGCATAGCGATACGGCGCAAGGGCGCGACTTGGGCGATCCGGAAACCATTGCCCGATTTGCGAACAAAATCGGCTCCCTAGAGCGTCTACGCTTGTTGTTCGCCATGACCATTGCTGATATTCGCGCGGTTGGGCCAGGGGTTTGGACTTCATGGAAAGGGCAATTACTGACCGTACTATATATGCGAACCGAGTTATTTCTTTTGGGGCGCACCGGGTCTGCACGGTTTACGGAGGCGGGTGACAATTTAGGAGAGTTAGCAAAAATTGGACTGAAAGGCGCGTTATTAGACAATCGGTTTTTCAAATATTGGTCCGAAGAATTACAAGAAAATTATTGGTTGGGGTTTACTGACGAACAGTTATTGGAGCACGCGAAATTTGTCCGCAAAGTCAAAAGAACTGCCCAATCAAATGGCTTTAAACTGATCCCCGGCACGGGCGATGAACCGACCACATTAGTGGTATGGGCCGATGACCGCCCCGGTCTATTTGCGGTTCTTTGTGCGGTTGCCAATGCCTGTGGAGCTTCAATTGTCTCGGCGAGAGTGTTTACCACCAAAACCGAAAAAGCATTTGATGTGCTGTATTTGAGTGACGGGCGCGGCGGCCCATTTGCCGCGAACAATCCACGAGCTTTGGCTCGATTTGAGGATATGTTGACGAACTTCTTTCATTCAGGCGATCTACCGCAAACCGGTCGCCGTAGTCGCTCTCGGCGCGAGGCTGCGTTTTCGGTGATGCGTGAAGTGGTGATCGATAATGAGATATCGGCCCGCGCCACATTGATCGAATGTGTTGGCGCGGATCGGCCTGAGTTGCTGCGAAGTTTAGCGCAAACTCTTAACCAATGTCGGGTCAATATTCGATCGGCGCATATTATGACCTATGGGGAGCGGGCTGTGGACATTTTCTATGTCACCGAACAAAGCGGGGAAAAAATTCGCAATGGGCGCAGGCTTAGCCATATCCGTGCCAAACTGCATGCAGCCTTGGCGCTGCCGAAAACGGATCAACATTACGGCAAGGTTGAACAAGCTCCGGCTAGTACACACCGATGAAGTTATTGCGCTCATCGTTCATTGTTGGCAGTTTTACCATGCTTTCGCGGTTGTTGGGTTTTGTGCGCGACATGTTGTTTGCTTTTGCATTGGGTTCTGGTCCGATGGCAAATGTATTTTTTGTGGCGTTTCGGTTTCCAAACTTGTTCCGGCGCTGGTTTGCCGAAGGTGCGTTTAACGCCGCATTTTTACCGATGTATGCGAAAAAACTAGAAGAAGAAGGTGCCCCTGTTGCCAATCGGTTTGCTGGCGAAACATTATCGGGGTTATTGCTGGTATTGCTGGTTTTTATGCTGGCTACCGAACTATCAATGCCGTGGCTGATGGTGGCTTTGGCGCCGGGGTTTTTAGAAGACCCAGGTCTGTTTGCCAAAGCGATTTTGTTCACCCAGATCACCATTCCCTATATCTTTTTTATGTCCGTGACCGCAATGATGAGCGGAGTACTAAATGCTCATAACCGGTTTATCGCGGCCGCATTTGCGCCGGTTTTGCTCAACGTCGTGTTCATAACGATTTTGATGAAACCATCTAATGACCCCGCACAAATCGCATTATGGTTAAGCTTGGGCACGCTTGTTTCAGGCGCATTACAGGCCGGTGTGGTGTTTTTTGCACTGCGCAGGGCCGGTATTCATTTGCGTATTAGCCGCCCAAGAATGAGCCCAGATATGCGCAAATTATTGGCATTGGGAATTCCCGGTGCGCTTGCCGCTGGCGTGGTTCAGATCAATTTGATCGTTTCACAGGCGTTTGCCACCCTGCAAGACGGCGCAGTTGCGTGGTTAAATTATGCGGATCGGTTGTATCAATTGCCCCTAGGCGTGGTTGGGGTGGCCATGGGGGTGGCTTTGCTGCCGGCGTTGAGCCGCGAGGTGCGTTCCGATAAACCGGAAGCCGCGCTTTCTACGCAAAACGAGGCTTTGCTGTTGGCGACGGTCTTTACCTTGCCGGCGGCCATAGCGTTGTTTGTGCTACCTGATTTTTTTGTCGAGGGGTTGTTCTTGCGCGGTGCGTTTACCCTTGATGATGCCGCCGCTACCGCCAGCGCCTTACAAGTTTACGCCTGGGGCCTGCCGTCATTTATTTTGATCAAGGTGTTTGCACCGGGATTTTTTGCGCGCCAAGATACCAAAACCCCGATGATCTTGGCCGGTGTTTCGATGTTGATCAATATTGCTTTGGGCGCTTTTTTGTTTTTTCAGATCGGGTTTGTTGGCTTGGCCATTGCCACCAGTATTGCGGGGTGGGCCAATGGTTTGTTATTGGGTTATATGTTGTGGCGACAAGGCCGCTTTACCCCCGATAAAAAATTGATCCTGCGCTTGTTGCGGGTCGGATTGGCCGCCGGTGTGATGGGTGCGGCCTTGGCTGTTATCGCCTATCCATTGCGCGATGCGATGTCTGGTTTGCCAGCATCATATTTATTGGCGGCGGTGTTGGTATCACTGATCGGTGCGGTGCTGTATGGGGTTAGCGCGTTGGCGGTTGGCGCGCTTCGTTTCTCGGAGCTACGTGCGGTATTTCGGCGCAGTTGACGAAGATGCGTGCATACGCCAAGAACTGTTTTAGGTTTCAAGTAAAGGCCAAATGATGATCAGAGAACCACAACATCCGCTCAGAGTTTTCTCCGGTGTCCAACCAACGGGCCGGTTACATTTGGGGAATTACCTTGGTGCACTCACTAAGTTTGTTGCGTTGCAAGACCAGCACGAGTGCGTGTTCTGTGTGGTTGATTTACACGCAATTACCGTACGCCAAGAAAAAAGTATGTTGGCGGCCAATACCAGAGAGATCGCCGCCGCATTTCTGGCGGCTGGTGTTGACCCAAAACGGGCGATTATTTTTGTGCAAAGCGCAGTACCGGCCCATGCGGAGCTGGCTTGGATATTAAATTGTACAGCGAAAATGGGTTGGTTGGAACGCATGACCCAGTTCAAAGACAAAGCCGGAAAAGACAAAGAACGGGCCAGCGTTGGCCTATTCACCTATCCGGTATTACAAGCCGCCGATATTTTGGCCTATAAAACCACACATGTGCCGATCGGCGAAGACCAGAAACAACATCTTGAATTGTCCCGTGATATTGCCGAGCGCTTTAATCGTGAATATGACGTACCTGGATTTTTCCCATCGCCAGAGCCGCTGACCCAAGGCCCCGGCGCGCGGATTATGAGCCTAAAAGACGGCACGATAAAAATGTCAAAATCGGACCCGTCCGATCTGTCACGAATAAATCTTGATGACAGCCCAGAGCAGATTACCAAAAAAATCAAAAAAGCGACGACGGACCCGGATGGCCTGCCTTCAACTGTCGAAGGATTGGCCGGTCGCGCTGGTGCTAGCAATTTGGTTGGAATTTATGCGGCTCTGGCCGGATGTTCAAACGCCGAAGTATTGGCCCAATTTGGTGGCCAAGGCTGGGGCATGTTCAAGCCAGCCTTGGCAGAGCTAGCCGTGGCCAAACTATCACCGGTTGCAACACGGTTTTCGCGATATCAGAATGACCCGGCTGAGCTAGATCGGGTATTGGCAGATGGCGCCGCCCGCGCTCATGCGATTTCGGCGCCGATATTACGTGAAGTACGCGATATTGTCGGGTTTTGGAAAGCATGAGAGATACTCTTTAACCAAGCCTTAAATGGCAATCATCGACACTGGGCAGCTCATTTTAAGGTAAACAGACGACATGGACCATGTGATTCGAATTTTAGGCATTGACCCCGGTTTACGCCGAACCGGTTGGGGGGTGATCGAAACGCGTGGCAACAAGTACCGTTATCTGGCGAGCGGTGTGATCTGTGCGAAAACAAACCTACCCTTATCCGATCGCCTGCAAACCATATTCGAAGAATTAACCACCTGCATAAACCAGTTAGAACCAGATTGCGCAGCGATTGAAGGCAGTTTTGTTAGCGTCAATGCGGGCTCTGCGATGAAGTTGGGCCATGCCCGCGCTGCCGCAATGTTGGCTGCCAGCAATCAAGGATTGATGGTGGCTGAATACGCGCCTCGAACCGTGAAGCAAGCTTTGGTTGGTTCCGGCGGCGCTGACAAAACCCAAGTCGCTGCCATGGTCGCCATGTTGCTACCCGGCACCCAAACCAGCGGTGATGAGGCCGACGCGCTTTCCTTGGCAATCTGTCATGCCCACCATGCGCCGTCATTATTGCGCTTAAGCTCATGATCGGCAAACTAAAAGGTGTGGTTGATACCATCGGCAATGGCGAGCTGATCCTGGATGTTGGCGGTGTCGGGTATTTGTTAGCGGCCGGGGCCAGAACGTTGCGAAGTCTTAGCCACGGCCAAGCGGTGGAACTGTTCGTGGAAACCTATGTCAGACAAGGTGTATTCAAGCTGTTTGGCTTTGCCTCCGAAGAAGAACGGGCATGGTTTATGCGTCTACAAGAAGTGCAAGGGGTTGGGGCCAAATCAGCTTTAAGTGTGTTGGATGTGTTAGCCCCGGCAGACCTAATGCAGGCGGCATTACTAGAAGACAAAGCAGCGGTCGCCCGCGCCAATGGCGTTGGCCCAAAAGTCGCGGCCAGAATTGTCGCCGAGTTAAAGGACAAACCGGCACCTTTGGGGCGCGGCGGTGGTTTTATGACCACAAGTGCGCCAGTGGCGGCATTGGCGGGGTCTGCTTTGGCTCCGGATGCGATCTCGGCTTTGGTCAATTTGGGCTTTGCGGGGTCAGACGCGGCGGCTGCGGTGCGCGTTGCGGCCAACCAATTGGGCGAGACGGCGAGCTTAGATGAGCTGATTCGATTGGGCTTAAAAGAGCTGAACCGATGAGTGATGAACGATTGATCGACCGCGAACCACAATCCGGCGATGGCGCTGACAAAGCGTTGCGGCCACGGCGGTTTGACGAATTTGTTGGCCAAGCCGAACTGGTGGCCAATTTGCAAGTATTTGTTACCGCCGCCGGTGGGCGCGGTGAAGCTTTGGA
>JAESUG010000191.1 GCA_016763185.1 Robiginitomaculum sp.
ATCTACAACGCCCGCTTGATCTCAGCCACGGTGAAGCACTCAATCCGGTCGCCTTTTTGTAGGTCGTGGTATTTTAGGAAACCCATGCCACACTCTTGGCCAGCATTGACCTCGGGCACTTCGTCTTTGTGGCGCTTTAACGTAGCCAGGTCGCCTTCGTGAATGACCACATCATCGCGTAGCAACCGGACTTTACAGCCACGTTTCACTACGCCTTCGGTAACACGACAGCCGGCAATTTTGCCCAATTTTGAGATATCAAATATTTCTAAAATATCGGCATAGCCAATGAAAGTTTCTCTAATCTCTGGCGCTAACAAGCCTTCTAACACGGCCTTGATGTCATCAAGAACATTATAGATGATCGAATAATAGCGAATTTCTACGCCTTCACGGTCGGCCAGATCTTTGGCTTGTTTGTTGGCGCGCACGTTAAATGCGATCACTGGCGCATTGGAACCCCGGGCCAGCAAAATATCTGATTCGGTAATACCACCAACGCCGGTATGAATGACTTTGGTTCGAACCTCTTCATTTCCCAATTTTTCTAAGGACTGAACAATTGCCTCGGCGGAGCCGCGAACATCGGCCTTAATCACTAACGGTACTTCATCAACCTCTTTTTCCTGTAACCGTTCCATCATCTGCTCAAGCGAAGCCATTGCATTTGGTGTGCCCATGGTTTCGTCGCGTAGTTTATCGACCCGGTATTTAGTGATTTCGCGGGCCTTGGCTTCGGTGGCAACCACGGCAAATGGCTCGCCAGGGGCGGGCGCTGAATCGAGCCCTAACACCACAACCGGCAAAGACGGTCCAGCCGTTTTCAACCGTTGATCGCGCTCATCCGTTAGCGCTTTTACTTTACCCCAAGCGGAGCCTGCGACAACAATATCGCCGGTCTTTAATGTCCCACGATTGACCAACAATGTAGCAACCGGTCCACGTCCTTTATCGATGCGGCTTTCGATGACCACGCCATCGGCATCGCGCTCTGGGTTGGCTTTTAATTCGAGCAACTCGGCTTGTAGCAAAATGGCTTCGACCAATTCGTCTAGTCCGGTTTTTTTCAATGCTGAAATTTCACGAGCTTGAACTTCACCGCCCATGGCCTCAACAATAACCTCATGCTGCAATAAATCTTGCAGTACTTTGGTTGGATTTGCCCCTTCGCGATCCATTTTATTGACCGCAACAATCATCGGCGCACCGGCGGCACGGGTGTGATTAATCGCCTCGATGGTTTGCGGCATCACGCCATCATCGGCGGCCACGACCAGTACCACAATGTCCGTGGCATGCGCGCCGCGCAGCCGCATGGAGGAAAATGCTGCATGGCCCGGTGTATCTAGGAATGTCACCCGCTCGCCTGATTTTACTTTTACCTGATAGGCACCAATATGTTGGGTAATTCCACCGGCTTCACCAGCGGCAACATCCGTCGAGCGCAGAGCGTCAAGCAATGAGGTTTTACCATGGTCCACATGGCCCATAATCGTCACCACAGGGGGCCGAGGTTGTAGATCGGCTTCATCATCATCTTCGCCAATAAAGCCATCTTCGACATCACTATCGGCAACCCGGCGCACCCGGTGGCCAAATTCTTCAACCACCAATTCGGCAAGATCCGCGTCCAATATATCGTCTCGTTGCTTATCCTCGCCTTGTGCCTTTAGAAACTTGACCACATCGCGGGCGCGCTCCTTCATTCGGATCGCCAATTCTTGCACCGAGATTGTTTCGGGGATGATCACTTCGTGACTGACCTTGTTCGACTTGACATTGTCGCCCAGCAAACGCCGTTCTTTTTCGCGTTCTCGCGCTCGGCGCATGGATGCCAATGAGCGTTGTCGTTGGCCGCCTTCATCGCCGATGAGTGCAGAAATGGTCAATTTACCCTGCCGGCGTTTGGTATCGTCACGTGCGCGCGGCTGGTTTTTGGTTTCAACTCGTTTTTTCTTGATCCGTCCACCAAAGTTTTCGTTTGAGGAGCGTTTGTCTTGAGTTGTCGCGGCGTTTTTATCTGGCCGTGAGCGGGCGGTTACTGGTTTTGCGCTTTCTGATGATGTCGGCGCAAGTAACGCAGCTTCTGCTTCTGCTTTGGCAATGGCTTGGGCCGCAGCATCTGCTTTTTCGCGTTTTGCTTGTTCGAGGGCCTCTTGTTCTTTTACGGCGCGTTGTTGCCGCTCAAGCTCTTGCTCGCGCGCCTTGTTTTCGCGTTCAGCGCTTTGACTGCGGGCGGTGTTTACGGCTTGCTGGCGCGCTTGATATTCTATCAGTGATAGGCCCAAGGCTCGTGCGTTGTCGACATCGCTCGGCGCTGTGGGTTCAGCAGCGCCGGTTTGGGTAGCGGCTGTGGTGGGGGCCGGAGCGCCAACCATGCGCTTGCGCTTTTTTTCTACGACAACGGCTTTGGTACGTCCGCGTGAAAAGGTTTGGCGCACAAGTCCTGGACCCCCACTTTTCAAACTGAAGGTTTTACGACCGCCGCCGCTGTTTTTGTCTTTATCATCGCTCGCATCTGTCATGCGTTTTTTTCCACAACCTGTTTCGTGTCAAAAACTTAAGTGGGTCGTACACTTGAGTTTTAATACCGTTTGCCAAAGCTGGCTAGCTTACTCGCGTTGGAAGGTTTCAACCATCATTTTGTCCCAATGCAAAGGGACCACAGGGGTAAAACCCGAAAGCCGCCCCAATTGCAAGCCCAAGCGTGTCGCAATTGCACCAGAATTCATTAAAACATGCCCAACTTGCTCTCTTCCTAGGGTTATGCCCAGTGTCTGGCTGTCAAAGCAACCAACCAACGGCACTTCGTCCCACAGACCTCTGCATAAGGCTAGTATTTTATGCCGGCCATCTTTGGCACCATCTTCGGCATGGATCAACCAGCCAGGTTTTTGTGTCCGTACGGCGCTTCTAACTTTCTCAAATCCGCCAACCAATTGCCCCGAACGACGGGCCAAGCCTAATAAATCCAAACACAATTTACGCAATTGACGGGTGACTTGATCCGCTAAATCGTCAGGCGCTTGCGCGGGGGATTTGAGCCCACGGGCAAAGCCTTTGCTTTTTATTGCTTGTTCGACAAGTTCGCGCGTTGCGCTCACCCAAACGCCCCGGCCCGGTGCTTTGGCACGGACATCAGGCATAACAGTGCCGTGTTCGTCAGTGACAAACCGCACTAGAGATGTCTCTGGCAATAGTTGGCCAGTGACGATGCATTTTCGCTCGCGCATATTGCTATCGGCCAACCCGGTTAAGCCGGATCAGCTTGTCCTTCTTCTTCGGTTTCTTCAGGTGCAGCTTCGTCTGCTAGTATTTGGGCATATTCTTCTTCTGATATCCAACCCGCGGCTACGCGAGCTTGCATGATCATGGCGCTGGCATCTTCGGGCGAGAGTTTTTCTTTTTCAAAAACCCCAGTTTCGCGGACGCGCTCACCGTCTTTGTTTTCAAACCAGCCGCGTAAATCATCAGGAATTAACCCAGCAAAATCCTCAACTGTTTTGATATCGGCCTCGCCTAGGCGCACCACCATTGATAGATTTAAGAAAGGTAGCTCCAGCAATTTATCTTCGACGCCGAGCTCTTTGCGTTTGGTGTCTAGTTTTGCTGCCTCTGCTTCTAAATGTTCGCGGGCGCGCATTTGCAACTCGTTGGCAGTGTCTTCGTCAAAGCCCTCAATTGCCGAAATTTCAGTAGCTTCAACAAACGCCACTTCCTCGGTGGTCTCAAAGCCTTCCGAGGTCAATAATTGGGCGATCATCTCATCGACATCAAGTGATTTCATAAACAATTGCGAGCGCTCATTAAATTCAGTTTGGCGACGCTCGGATTCTTGTTCTTCAGTCAGGATATCAATGGTCCATCCGGTTAATTGTGATGCCAAGCGCACATTTTGACCGCGCCGACCAATCGCCAACGACAATTGGTCTTCAGGAACCACAACTTCAACCCGGCCCGCTTCTTCATCCATAATCACTTTGGAGACCTCGGCAGGTGCCATCGCATTGACCAAAAACGTTGCCGGATCTTCGGACCATTGAATGATATCGATTTTTTCACCTTGAAGTTCGGACACTACGGCTTGTACCCGCGAGCCGCGCATACCGACACAGGCACCAACGGGGTCGATTGAGCTGTCGTTTGAGATCACCGCAATTTTTGCCCGGCTTCCTGGATCGCGGGCCACAGATGGGATTTGGATAATACCATCATAAACCTCTGGAACCTCTTGCGCGAACAAGGCCGACATCAGGCCGGGGTGCGAGCGCGACAAAAAGATTTGTGGACCTCTGGCTTCTTCACGAACTTCGTAAATATAAGCTCTGGTCCGGTCATTGATTTGCAAGTTTTCGCGTGGAATACCATCATTGCGTCGGATAATGCCTTCGGCGCGTCCGAGATCAACGATGACGTTTCCGTATTCTTGGCGTTTGATGATCCCATTGACCACTTCGCCAACGCGACCTTTAAACTCTTCATATTGTCTGGCCCGTTCTGCTTCACGCACCTTTTGGGTGATGACTTGTTTGGCGGTTTGCGAGGCTACTCTACCAAATTCCATTGGCGGTAATTCTTCTACAAATACATAACCAATTTCGGTGTTTGGCTCAATTTGTTGGGCCTCTTCCAGGGACATTTCGGTGCTGTCATTTTCTACCACTTCGACCACAGTGACATTGCGGCTCAAGGTTAGCTCGCCGGTTTCAGGGTGGATTTTGGCGCGAATATCAAGCTCTGACCCATAGCGCGAGCGTGCCGCTTTTTGCATGGCTTCTTCAATGGCTTCAAGCACAATGCTTTCTTTGATTGATTTTTCGGTGGCCACAGACTTGGCAATTTGTAGTAATTCCAGCCGGTTTGCACTTACACCACTAATGCTCATTTTCATTCTCCTGTTGTTTGGCTTGTTGCTTTGAACTTGCCGCACTATTTTTCAATAATTTATCATTCATCACTAATTTAGCGTCGCTAATCCAATCAAATGGGAATTGCGCGGTTTCGGTTTCGCCCTCAAGATCAACGAGTATGCTCTCGGCATCAACGCCTGCCAAAATTCCCTTAAAGCGTCGCCGCCCTTCGATCAAACGGTCTAATTCCAGTTTGGCTTCAAAGCCCTCCCACGTCACAAAGTGTGAAAGTAATGTCAGGGGTCGATCAATCCCCGGAGACGAAACCTCTAATTGGTATTTCCCAGAAACCGGGTCCTCAACGTCGATCAACGCAGAAATGGCGCGGCTAAGCTTCGCGCATTCGCCAATACCCAACATGCCATCAATTTTACGTTCCGCCATGATCTGCAAAATATTGTTTTTTTCACGGCCCAGTAAGCGCACCCGTACCGGAACCAGACCTTGTTCCACACAGATCGGCTCGATCAGCATGAGCACCCGTCGTTCAATTTCAGTTTTCGCCTGCACGATTTAAATTCCTCTGTAGCAAATAACCAATCTCCCAAATAAAAAGGCGGTCCCCGATTTCGGAGCCGCCTGAGTACTTATGTACATCAGCCAAGTTGTTAGCGCTATATAGCGCCCTTTCTGACGAAATGCAAATAGGCTGGCTGACGTTTTTCACGAAATGCTTTTTGTTCGTATTTTGTGGTGCAATGATCCGATGGCGGGTCTTGCCAGTCACGACAGGTTTCACAGCTCCACTTAAAATCACCATTGTCCAATATGCGCCGTAGCGCCCATTGTTGATAATGCTGGATATCCGAAACAAAGCGCAAAGTGCCGCCGGGGCGCAGCAGACGCGCCAACTCGACAACAAACTGAGGTTGGATAATACGGCGTTTCCAATGGCGGCGTTTGGGCCAGGGGTCGGGGTATAGAATAAAAATTCGATCGAGACTGGCATCCGCAAATCGTTCCAACACGCCTCGCGCATCGTTCATTTCAAGACTGACATTGTCCAATTTTTCGGTGGCCAAGCTAACTAAAGTCTTTGCCATACCGTTTTGATACGGCTCAAACCCGATCAACTGGACATTGGGATTGCGTGCGGCTTGGTGTAACAAATGCTCCCCGCCGCCAATACCAATTTCAACCCATATTTCGGCCATCTTTGGCCAAATGCCCCGTGGGTTAATCGGCCCTTGGGGTATAGCCAATGTCGGCAATAGGTCTTGCAACAGGCCTTGTTGTCGTTGGGTTAAGGTTTTGCCCTTTGAGCGCCCATACAGGCTAAGCGCCGGTTTAGTTGGCGAATTGGCGTAAGCTTTCGACAAGATCAGTTCGCTCCCACGAAAACCCGCCATCACTATTTGGTTCGCGACCAAAATGGCCATAGGCCGCAGTGCGCGCATAAATCGGACGATTTAGCCCCAATACATTGCGAATGCCGCGTGGGCTCAAATCAACGATTTGCGGTAAAGCGGCCTCCACTTTGGCTACATCGCACTTTTCGGTTCCATGCATATCCAGATAGACACTAAGCGGTTTTGCAACCCCAATGGCATAGGATAACTGAATGGTACAACGCTCTGCCAAGCCCGCAGCAACTATATTTTTGGCCAAATAGCGGCTGACATAAGCGGCGGATCGATCAACCTTGGTCGGGTCTTTGCCGGAAAAAGCGCCACCGCCATGTGGCGCTGCGCCACCATAGGTATCGACAATGATTTTACGCCCCGTAAGGCCGCTATCGCCGTCCGGTCCACCAATGACAAATTTGCCAGTAGGGTTTACATAAAACTGATCTTCGTCGCACATCCACCCTTCAGGCAAAATATCCAAGACAAGAGGGCGGACAATTTCGCGAATGTCATTTGGGCTTAGGCCCTCTCGGTGTTGGGTTGAGATCACCACCGTTGCCGCTCTGACTGGAACGCCATTTTCGTAAACCAAAGTGACTTGGCTTTTGGCATCTGGTTCAAGCCCAAGGGACCGGTCTTGTTTGCGCAACGCCGCCATTCGTGACAAAATTTCGTGAGAATACTGAATGGGGGCTGGCATCAACACCGAGGTTTCCGTGGTGGCATAGCCAAACATAATTCCTTGATCGCCGGCGCCTTCTTCGGCGTAGGAGCCGGTACCGGCATCGACACCGGCAGCAATATCTACGGATTGCTCGTGCAGAAAATTGGTGAAATTGGCGGTTTCCCAATGAAACCCATCTTGTTCATAGCCAATATCACGAACGGCGGCCCTGACCTTGGCTTCTATCTCTTCACTGGTAATATTGCCTTTGCACCGAACTTCACCGGCTAAGACAATTTGATTGGTGGTGGTCAAGGTCTCGCAAGCGACCCGCGCTTCGGGGTCTTTGGCCAAAAACAAATCAACAACCTCATCTGAAATACGGTCACAGACTTTGTCGGGATGCCCTTCGGAGACACTTTCACTGGTAAAGATATAATTTTGACGGCTCATCGGAACGTTTCCTCAAGTTTCGGCGAATACAACATATAAAGAAGTCTTTATATGGATATCATTTAAAACAAAAGCAAAAAACGCAAAAACTGCAATGCAATTTCACATGAACTAGAATTGATGGGTTATCCTTCGAATTTTTGCTCGCCTAAGGCTCGGACCAATTGCAAGACTTGGCGTCGGACTTTGGGGTCGGCAATGCGTGAATAGGCAGAGGCCAATTGTACGCCATCGGTTGAGTTAATAAAATCATAGACCATGGGTGTCTCCTCGCCTTCAGCAAACCCTTGTTCAGTGATCCTAGTTTTGATGCCTTCAAAAAAATACTCAATAGGCACTTCTAGTATTTCGGCCATGCCCCACAATCGCGAAGCGCTAACCCGGTTGGCACCTCGTTCATACTTTTGCACTTGTTGGAACGTTACCCCTAACTTATCTCCCAACCGGTCTTGGCTCATATGGACCATCAAGCGGCGTAGGCGAACTTGGGCGCCCACATGCACGTCTACTGGATTTGGTGTTTTCTTTTCAGTCATTATATTTCCCGTGTCTCATTACTGTATACAGTATGTAAAAGTATTGAAAGATACCGAATTTAAGTGTTTTGGTCGATGATAAAAAACATTACAGTTTATGTATTACCCGATTTCCCCGATTTAACCGGTATATAATGGTATTGGCGAAGACCAGTAAACCCCATAATACAGACCCAACTGCGCTAAACCAGCTAAAAAATGTCGGTGGTAAAGCTTGTGGTAAGCCCCCGTCAATCGGGGTATTTTCGTGCCTTGGCGCGTCGGCGGTGATGCGTCCATACGGGTCTATCACCCCTGAAATGCCAGAGCTTGCGGAGCGTACAACTGGTATGCCTTCTTCAATGGCGCGGTATCTAGCTTGTTGCATATGTTGGTACGGGCCGGTGGTTGGACCAAACCAGCTATCATTGGTTACATTAACAATCCATGCGGGACGATCCGCTCCTTTGGGCGTAAAACCAGAAAAAATTGATTCATAACATATTTGTGGTGAGACCAAAGGCGCCCCAGGGATTTGCGTGGTTACCGGCTCTGGGCCTGGCGTAAACCCGTCACCCAATGGGGTTAATGCCGTAATACCTGAGGCTGCCAATTGGCGGCCAAACGGTAAGTATTCACCAAACGGGGTCAAATGATGCTTGTCATAGACCATTTCCAGTGCTGGATTACCTCGGCGAAACGACAAAGCCACCAATGAGTTACGAAATAATTGCTCGCCAATTTCGGTGACCTCTCGTCGTGTAACACCGGTGAGTAAGATCGGGCCATCCGCGAACCGGCTGGCCATTTCGTCAAGGATGTCCGGACGCTCTAACAATAATACCGGCAATGCTCCTTCCGGCCACACCAAATGGGTGATCTTAGACAAGCCGGGCGCCGTCGATAGATCAAGATATTGATTGACAACCTTGTCCAAATTCCCCGGATTCCATTTTTCTGATTGATCGACCTGGGCCTGAATCACCCGCAATTGCACCCCAGTAACCAACTGGTTTTCGGCGGTCGAAAGACGAGCTAAGCCAGAGCCAAACAATATGGAGAATACCAAAAATCCAGCCATTGCCGGTAGCGCCCGCGCAACATCATTGCCACGAGACCATGTCAGGGCTGCCGGTGCACAAAAGGCAATTAGGGTGAACAGGCTTAACCCCCAAATCCCGGCCCAAGCGGCACTTTGCGAAATGGCCCCTCCGGCTGGCCAGATGAGGCCCGGAATATTCCAAGGCAATCCGGTAAATAGATGACCACGCAACCATTCGGCGGCATAAAAGCAAGTTGCAAATATGTACACACGCGATGGCTGACGCGACCAAAACCGCATTGCAACTGCACCGGCCAACAACCAAAAAAGCGCCAAACCAGCGGCTAGAAAAAATACTGCAAACGGGATTAACGGCACATAAGACGGCCCCCGTTCAACAAACGTAAAACCGATCCAATACAATCCAGCTAAAAACTGACCCAATCCGAAAGCCCAGGCAACCCATGCGCCGTTGCGCACCGGCGCATGGGTTTTGGCCGCGCCATCAAACAACCAAACCAGTCCGGTAAGGGCAATGACTGCCAAGGGCCAAAGATGAAACGGCGCATGAGCGCCAACCAACAATACGCCTAACCCAAAGGCGAGCCCTCTGGCTTGCCATTTCGGGCGCGTTCGCAACCAATAAGCAGGTCTACGTAATAATGACCGAGAAGGTTGGGTTGCTGTTTGCATTATGAACCGGGTTGGGGCGGCTTTGCTTCTACTCGCCGAACAATCAATGTGATGATGCGCCGCGGGTCTGCGCGTTTAATCTCAAATTCAAACCCAGCCTTATGTCGCAAAATTTCACCAGCCGCCGGTACGCGCCCAGACAGCGTAAATACCAAGCCGCCGAGTGTATCTACTTCATCTTCATCATTGGGGCTCCGAAATTTGGCACCGGTGCTGGCTTCTAATTGGGTGATGGGTAGCCTGGCGCTTGCCTCCCAGCAATCCGGTCCGGTTTTTCGTAAGGTGATGGTGTCGGTATCATGTTCATCTTCGATATCACCAACAATTTGTTCGATTAAATCTTCTAAGGTGACCAAGCCATCGGTGCCGCCATATTCATCAACGACCAAAGCCATATGCACTCTGGTTTTTTGCATACGTACCAACAAATCACCGGCATCCATGGACGGCGGAACAAAGAGTACATCACGGGCAATGCTTTGCAGATTTATCGAGGCATCCTCGGTATTCGCTGCTTTACCGCGCAGCAGAACGGGAAGTAAATCTTTGATATGAACCATGCCAATAGGATCGTCGAGATTACCCCGATATACGGGTAGTCTTGAATGGCCTGCATCAATGAAGGCTTGCGCTAAATCGGTAAGCGAGCAATCAATGTCTACGGCTTTGACATCGGCCAAAGGGACCATAATATCTTCGATCCGCACCTGATCAAAGGCAACTGCATTGTCCACTAGTTCTTGGGCGGCTTCATCAAGCTCAGGTAAATGGGTGTTTGAACCGCGAAAAGAGCGGGATAGTTTTTTCCACCAAGTGGTTTTAGTCATTGTAAGGCCTCATTGCGCCAAGGGTCAGCTTGGCCACATTCTAGTAAAATTTTAGTTTCAAGTTGTTCCATTTGGGTCGCTGACTTTGGGTTGTCATGATCGTATTCAAAGAGATGTAGTATACCATGTACAAACAAATGACTTAAGTGATCGCTTAGTAAAATATTTCTTTTCATCGCCTGCGCGCAACAGGTTTCAAACCCAAAAGCAATATCACCTAAGGGTGCGCCGGGAAACTGTGCGGCGGCAAAGGAAAGTACATTGGTTGGGCTGTCGATTTGGCGGTAATGACGGTTCAAGGTTTGCATGCGCGCATCATTGGTTAGCAACACCGAAACCAGCCCCGTAGGGGCCGCATCAAGTACTCGCAAGCTATGGGCAAAGCAGTGTTCCAGCAAAATTTGTGGCTTTTGCACCTGAGTTAGCCAATTTGGTACTTCGGTGATGAGATCAACTTCAGCCAAGTTTTGTTCAGTTTTCATCACTGGGTTTCATGTTTTTGATCGGCCTCATACGCGCGAACAATCCGTGCGACCAATGGATGACGCACCACATCATTTGCGGTAAATTGATGCACGCCAATGCCTTTGATCCCGTCCAGTATTTGTACCGCATGGGCCAGACCAGAGCGCTGCGCTCTTGGTAGATCTGATTGACCAGGATCGCCAGTAACCACCATGCGCCCGCCTTCGCCCAGGCGGGTTAGGACCATCTGCATTTGAGCAATACTGGCATTTTGTGCCTCGTCCAGTACCACTAACGCATCCGACAAGGTCCGCCCCCGCATAAAGGCCAAGGGCGCAATTTCAATCTTACCTTGCTCGCGCAGACGGTCTAGCATTTGCTGGCCCATGGTCTGATGTAAAGCATCCCAGATCGGGATCATATACGGGTCAACTTTTTCTGCTAAATCGCCCGGTAAAAACCCAAGGCGTTCACCGGCCTCTAAGGCAGGGCGGGCGACAATCAGCCGCTCAATCCGTTTTGCCAATAACAAAGACGCACCATAGGCAATCGCCAAAAAGGTCTTGCCGGTCCCGGCGGGACCAATCCCGAACACGAGATCATTTTTTTGATCCATTAGCATTCGCAAATAAATTTGTTGCGCTGGATTGCGTGCCGATACTGATCGGCGTCCAGCGCCAAATTGTAGATGCTCTAGGGTTGGCTCGGCTTCGTCGTTTGCGGTAAATGACAGCTCGGATCGCACTTGTGGTTCTCCTATGGTCTCGCCGGCCAGCGCTCGTTGATACAAACGCCGGATGATTTGCCGCGCTTTGTCAACTTGGGTTTGCGCGCCCTCAAACAGCATCTTACCACCGGGCGCGTGTAAAATCACGTTCAGTTTTTGTTCAATATACGTCAAATTACTATGGTTGATACCGCAGACCATGCGAAAAGCTGTAAGATCGGGGAACTCTACGATGGGCGTTTCAATTTGGCCTAGCTTCATTTATGTTTGCCTACACCAACTGCCCGGATAAAGCATTGGGAGATGCCGAAGTAATTTGCACCTCAGCAATTTGTCCCAACAGTTCTAACGGCGCATCCACATGCACACTTTGCAAATAGGGCGAGCGGCCATTTAATTGCCCGTCATGACGGCCCTTTCGTTCAAACAAAACCGGTAGGCATTTGCCGACCAAGCCTTGGTTAAAGGCCAATTGTTGTTCGCTAAGTAGGGCTTGTAGGCGCAATAACCGTTCGGTTTGAACTTGCGGGTCAATTTGATCCGGCAGGCTCGCCCCCGGCGTGCCCGGTCTTGGCGAATACTTGAACGAATAGGCTGACGAATACTGTACCGCCTCGACACAGGCCATGGTCGCCGCAAAATCTTCTTCGGTTTCACCTGGGAACCCAACGATAAAATCGCCGGGAATGGCAATGTCGGGGCGGACGG
>JAESUG010000192.1 GCA_016763185.1 Robiginitomaculum sp.
GACAAGAATATGTCTGCACAGGCGGGCAAGGTACACTTGTATTGACCCCAGCCTGTCCCCGCGATTTTCAGCAACTAATGTCCACGGGGACAAACCCACAACCCCCGCAATATTTTTTTACGGGGCCAGCCTTGTTTCTTTCCTCCCCTGCTTGCGGGTGTGGAAAGAGAAGTAGGCTGGCCCCGTCAAAAGCAGGGGAGGAAAGAGATGGGGTGGGAGCCAAGGCAACGAAGGCGGATCAAGTCGGAGAGAAACGAAAGAGGAGGAAGATAAAAGAAGGAGAAGTGAGCCCACCATGGGAAAACCAACACAAACGTAACAATTGTGTTATTCCGCCCGCAAACGCTTGTCATCATCGGCGGCCTCTACTATCAAGAGGGCATATTTTCAAAGGGGAAAGTTCATGCGTACTATATTAAGCGTCCTATTGGCCGGATTTGTCACTATTTCTTGCCAAGAACCATCCGCACCAGAAGCGGTCAACAGCACACCTGCGGCTCCAGAAGTTCAAGTCCCAGCCACGGATAGTATTGAATATGCATTGGCCGGTAGCTGGCGTTCGGATGATGCCAAGGCCCGTGATGTGTTTCGTAATCCAGCGGCAACGCTCGAATTTTGTGAAGTAGATCCAAGTGGAAACATTTCCGAAATTTGGCCGGGTGGCGGCTGGTATAGCCAAGTTTTGGTGCCTTGGGTGCATGGCAATGGCGGTCAGTTTACCGCCGCAATTATTGACCCTACCAGTTCCGAGCGGGCCGCAGCTTTGCTAACGCGATATATGGGGCAATTTTCTGACACATCTATTTTCGGTACGGTTTCTCATGGTGCATTTGGTGCGACTTCGGAGTTGTTTACTGAACCCGCAAGCCAAGACGCAGTGCTGACCTTTCGCAATGTTCATTCATGGATGGCGCGCGATATGGCACAAAAAGCGTTTTCTGATTTTTATGCGGCATTAAAACCGGGCGGTGTATTGTGTATTACCGAACACCGTTTGCCATCCAGCGCCGTGCAAGAACCAAAAGCGCCAACCGGCTATGTGCAAGAAGCCATGACCAAAGCTTTGGCCACCGAAGCCGGATTTGTGTTTGAAGCTGCCTCCGAGATCAATGCCAATCCAAAAGATACCGCCGATCATCCGTTTGGGGTTTGGACATTGCCACCGGTCAAAGCTTCGCCGCGCAATGATGAACAAAAAGCCGAGCATCCGAATTTTGATCGAGCTAAGTATGATGCGATTGGTGAGAGCGACCGGATGACCTTGCGCTTTCGCAAACCTGCACCTTAAGTGAGCATAAGCCCGCAAATGCAGGCGTTTCTAGCGCGGGCCGAACAAGCCGCCACCAAAATCGAACCCTTTGGCAAAACCATTTTGTTTGATTTTGGTGATGACGGCAAAGTGTTTGCTGATGCCAAGGCACGGCCAATTCATTTTGAACATGGGACTAGTTTTGCAACCCGTGCCGATTGTTTTGTCAAAACCAAGCTTAGTGTTTTGGAGCGGTTGATCGCAGGTACGCTAGACCCGATGACCGCAATGTTTACGGGTCGGTTGAAAGTATCCGGCGAGATGGATGCCGCTTTGGAGCTAGCCAAACGATTGCGCGCTGTTGATGCTTGAGCCGGCGCCAATTGTCGAACTTAAGGACGACCCCACGCCGGAAGGCTTGCAAGCGTTTTGGTTTGACGCAAGTGACGGCATTCGGTTGCGTGCTGCAATTTCACCCGCGCGGGGCAAGCCCCAAGGCTCGGTGTTTTTTTCTTCGGGGCGCAGTGAGTATATCGAAAAATATTTCGAACTGATCCGCGAAATGAATGAACGAGGTCTAACCGTTGCGATCATTGACCATCGTGGACAAGGTTTGTCGGACCGGTTGTTGGCCAACCCATTATTGGGGCATGTGGGTAATTTTTCCGACTATGCCAAAGATATGGAAACTTTATGGGGTTTGATCGAAAACCAAATGCCAGAACCGCGGTTTCTTGTCGCTCATTCCATGGGCGGCGCCATTGCTGCTGATCTGGCGCGGCGCGGCAATATCCAATTTAGCAAAATGCTAGCTTGCGCCCCGATGTTGGGGTTTGCCGGTGATAGCCCGGTGTTAAAATTTGCGGTTTGGGCGTTATCAAAACTTTGGTTGAAAAAAAAGACCCCAACTAGGGCCACTTCAAGTAGTGCGCTCGACCCTAAAAATGCCGAAGTGCTTACCTCAAATAAAACTCGGTTTGGCTATCATATGCAGCGCATTACCCTTGAGCCAAAACTACAACTTGCCGGGCCAACCTTTGGTTGGTTGCAAGCCGCGATCAATTTGTACAAGTCTTTGGCTGGGTCAACCGGGTATGAAAAAATAACCATTCCGGTTTATTATGCGATTGCTGGCAAAGAAGCCTTGGTCAGCAACCGGGCCATCAGCCAAGCCTGCCAGATATTACCAAATGCCAAATGTACAGTATTTGAAGGCGCGTTACATGAAATTTTCCAAGAACGAGACGAGCACCGAAACCGTTTCATGCAAGACCTATTCGAGTTTTTAGAAGTTTAGTCTTTGGCAAAAGGTGTCAAAATTTCCAAAACTTGGGCATGAACGCGTGCATCGCCGCTGGCGATGACCTGACCGCCCTTGGAGGCATCCTTGCCTGACCAAGAGGTTATTTGTCCGCCGGCGGCTTTCACCACCGGGATCAACGCGCAAATGTCATAATCTTGCAAGCCGCTTTCCACCACTAGATCAATCCCGCCCAGCGCCAAAGCGCTATAGCCGTAACAATCCAATCCATAGCGTTGCAGTCTGGTTTGTTGACGTAAATGAGCAAAGGCTTGCGCCTCTGGTCCAACAAACAAATACGGGTCTGTGGTGCAAAGAGTTGCTAACTTTAATTCGGGGCAGGTACGAACCCGCATCGGTGTTTGTTGGCCGTGGTGCTGTAAAAACGCTCCGTGCGGACCACCAACAAAGCGCTCGCCCGTCAGCGGTTGATCCATGACGCCGATCAACGGCGTATCCTTACACAGGAGGCCAATTAAAATCCCCCAAACAGGCAGGCCGGAAATGAACGCCCTTGTGCCGTCAATGGGATCTATTACCCAAGTATATTCTGAACAGGCGGGGTGGTCGTCAAATTCTTCGCCGCGAATGCCATGGTCGGGAAATTGGGCTTGGATCAAATTTCGAATGACCTGCTCGGCAGCGCGATCTGCCGCCGTTACGGGATCAAAATTTTGATCTTTGTTTGCCCTATCACTTCGCTGCTTGAGGGTGTTTTTGCTTGTCCTATCGCTTCGCTGCTTGAGGACGTCTTTGCTTGTCCTATCGCTTCGCTGCTTGAGGACGGTGGCTAATTTGTTGGTGACGTGGGTATTGGTGCGAAAATACACCAAGGTTTCAGCCCGCGCCGCATCGGCAAGGGAACAGGCAAAATCAACAAATTGGCTCGCATCAAGCATGCCAAGAAATAACGTGCTTTGCCCATGTAGCAAAGCACAAAATCAAGGGCTGATGCTCATTGCTTTGGCCAGATCAAGTAAACGACGACGCGGTTCCTCGGCCAATGCATAATAAGCGCGCACCAGTTCCATGGTTTCACGTTGTGACAAAACATCGGCTGGCATCGCACCGGTATCATTGGCGACTTCATTATTGTTCAAGCCATCGTAAAAATATTGAATGGGCACATGTAAGGCTTCGGAAAGATCAAACAAGCGGCTGGCGCTGATCCGGTTAGCAGCACATTCGTATTTTTGAATTTGTTGAAAGCGAATTCCAACTTGTTCGCCCAAATTGGCTTGGGTTAACCCCAATAACCGCCGCCGGCGCCGTAATCGGCTGCCCACATATACATCGATTGAATTTGTCATAAGCGAACTCCTGTTGGTCAATGGGACACCCCATATCGAACTTGGTGTAGCAAATGTCGTGCCGCGGAGGATGATAGGTCCAACATCTTGATTATATAAGAAAATTCCGACAACACGCCGATAGTGCTCATGCACTCATTTGGAGAATTATCGCGAAAACCAACCCCGTAGATTAGTCTTCGGCGGTATTTTGTTCCAAAATGAAACACTGGCAAACCTTAAACGTGGAACGTTTTGGCGATCTGTTCCAAACTATGCATGATGTGGGTAAGCTTGGTTTGAAGCGGGCCAAACCCATGATGCTTCTCAATGGTTTTTTCGTTCATATAGAGATCGCGGGACAGCTCTATTTGTAGCGCGTGAATGTTTTGGCTTGGCCGTCCGTGGCGTAAGATACTATAGCCTCCGGCATAGGGAAGGTTCTGTACTATTTTTAAATTTTGTCGCTCAAAGGCTTGAAGCACTGCCGAAATTACACGGGGGTCGCAAGACGTTCCGTGGCGATCGCCAAGCACCACATCTGCTGGACCAGACGCAGTTTCGATGGCGCAAACACTAGGCATGGAATGACAATCGACCAATAATGCCCACCCAAAGCGCTCACGGGCTTGGGCTAGGGCTTGGCTTAGAGCTTGATGATAGGGTGTGTGGGTGGTTGCTAGGCGTTGTTCGATCTCGCTGGTGGGCAGACGGTGTTGATAAATTTTCTGATGGAAGGCCACAATTTTAGGAATGACACCTAACCCCGCCAAGACCTGCTTTGAGAATTGATGCGGGTTTGGAGCTAGTTTTCCGAAAAACATATCCGGGTCTAAGGCTTGCGGGTGGCGGTTTGCGTCTACCCATGCGCGTGGAAATAAAGCGCGCACAAAACATGCGGTATCCAGTGCTGAAACCGGAAATAATTCATCAACAAAAGCATCCTCCGAACTTCGCAAATCAGTAAGGCTCAACTGCGACTGTTGTTGAAAATAGTTTGAATACTTACGTCCAGAATGAGGAAAGGAAAAGACAATGGGACTGGCTATTGGTGTCGGGCTGTACACGAAAATAGGTTTGATAAAACCGGGCAAGCTTACGTTGGCAGCTTTGATGCTAGCCGGATCAGCGGTGGTCCACATATTCATAAGGTCAATTTTGACGTGACATTAATGATCGTCAAGCCCCATTCGTTCACCAGACTTTTACTTCCTTGTGTCATTGTTGTTCTATAAAGTCGGACAAAAGATCCGAAAACATTGGAAAGGTTGGGTTATGGCACGTATTTTACTTGCGGAAGATGATGACAGCATGCGCCGGTTTTTGGTCAGCGCCTTAGAAAGAGCTGGGCACGAGGTTGTCGCTTGTGCCGATGGTGAAGAAGGTTTGGAAGCTTTAGGAGATCAACCCAAAGATTTTGATCTGTTATTGACCGACATTGTCATGCCGGGTGTTGACGGGATAGAGTTGGCGCGCCGCGCCGCTGAAACAGACGCAACATTGAAGATTATGTTCATTACCGGATTTGCCGCAGTCGCGCTAAACCCCGGATCAGCCGCTCCCAAAAATGCTAAAGTGCTGTCCAAGCCCTTTCATTTGCGCGATTTGGTGGCCGAAGTTGAACGGGTAATGGCCGCCTAACGCAAAAGCGCCTTGCATCAAAAAACAGCAACCGCTATAGACGCGAACTTGATGCTCGCCGGTTCCCACTTCATACCAACCGGGCGAGCCGATATCGGGCGCGTAGCTCAGTGGGAGAGCACTACATTGACATTGTAGGGGTCGGCAGTTCAATCCTGCCCGCGCCCACCATTTTCTTCAATAAAAACAAAGAATTCCAAAAAA
>JAESUG010000193.1 GCA_016763185.1 Robiginitomaculum sp.
ACGCCGATCCCGCGCACCTTGCAAATGGCGCTAAGCGGCATTCGTGAATTATCCTTGATCGCCACGCCGCCGGTCGACCGGCTGGCCATCCGCACCTATGTTTCGCCATTTGATCCGGTGACCATCCGCGAAGCCTTGTTGCGCGAACGGTTCCGGGGTGGGCAGAGCTTTGTGGTTGTGCCGCGCATTGCCGATCTGGACGGAATCGAGGAATTTTTGCGCGAAGATGTGCCCGAGGTCCGTTTTGTGGTCGCCCATGGGCAAATGCCACCGCGCGAACTGGAAGACATCATGACCGCCTTTTATGAAGGCAAATATGATGTGTTGGTGTCAACGACGATTATCGAAAGTGGGCTTGATATTCCCACCGCCAATACCTTGATCATTTATCGGGCTGACCGGTTTGGTTTGGCGCAATTATACCAATTGCGCGGGCGGGTCGGGCGCTCCAAAGTGCGCGCCTATGCGTATTTAACCACGCCAAATCAGTTTCAAATCACCAAACAAGCTGAACAGCGTTTGCGGGTGTTGTCATCGCTGGATACCTTGGGGGCGGGCTTTACCTTGGCCAGTCATGATCTGGACATTCGCGGCGGCGGGAATTTATTGGGCGACGAGCAATCCGGTCAAATTCGCGATGTCGGGGTCGAGTTATACCAATCCATGCTCGAAGAAGCGGTGGCCGAGCTAAAATCCGACAGCGGCGGCGAGGAAGAACGGTATTCGCCACAGATTAATACCGGCGTTTCGGTGTTGATCCCTGATACATACGTCTCCGATCTTGATGTGCGATTGTCCTTGTATCGACGCTTGGCAGATCTCTCCGAAGAAATGGACCGCGAGGAATTTGCCGCCGAGCTCATCGACCGATTTGGCAAATTGCCCGAAGAGGTAAAACATTTGCTGATGGTGATGCGAATTAAAGCAGATTGCCTCACCGCCAGTATCGAAAAAGTGGATGCCGGACCCAAGGGTTTGATCATCACCTTTCGCAATGCGGCGTTTGGCAATCCGGCGGCATTGGTCGAGCTAATATCGCGCTATCCAAACAGCTTCAAAATGCGCCCTGATCACAAATTGGTAATCAAAGGTATCTGGCCCGAACCAGAGCAACGCTTGAGCGCTGCGGCCAAATGGACACGGGAAATTGCTGGATTGCTAACTGTGGCGTAAGGCTTGTTTTACAAGTTTAAATTATTGCTTTTGCGTCCGCATTTAGCGTTATGCATCAAGAGTAATCCAGTCACGATATTTAAGGGTACGACAATCATCAAAGCTGTACTGGTACCGTCGCGCCCTGCAATATAAGCAGCCACAAGAAGAACTCCTACCATCACACCTAATATTGCAGCTCTGTTGTTTTTTGTCATTTTGATCTCCAAGATGTAAGTATTCGCCTTTCAAAGGCTATCGTCCAATAACATTTTCGTGAGAGCCTGCGGGTGCCTCTTCGCGAAACCTTTGCTAGCATCACCTACAATCCCCAATCCGCTAACACCTCATCGCGGTCCGCATCAATGTCCGGGGGTGCACCACCAATGCGACTAGGCGTTTGTGAAAACCGTGGGGCCGGGGCAGGTTGCAACACGCCGCCGGGAGTTGCAAAACTGCTACGCGCGCGCAGGTGTGGGTGCTGGGCGGCGGAGTGCATGTCTTCAATTGGTGCAACACAGGCATCGGTTCCGGCAAATAACTCTGTCCAATGGCTTTGCGGTTGAGCAGCAAATATACCGGTGAACTTGGCTTTATATACCGGCCATTTTTCTCGTGTGTATTGGCTGGTTTGAATTTCATCAGATACATTAAGTTTATCGCATAATATTTTGTAAAATTGCGGTTCTATTGCTCCAACAGATATGAATTTTCCATCAGCACAAACATAATTCGCATAAAAATGCGCGGCGCCATCAAGGATATTGCTTTCTCGTTCATTGTGCCAAAGCCCGGTTTGTTGCAACCAGTAAATCGGGGTCATTAAGCTTACGGCACCGTCAACAATCGCCGCATCAATCACCTGTCCTTGTCCGGTGGTGCGGGCATGGGTTAAACCGGCCAGCAAGCCAAGCGCCAAATAAAGCGAACCGCCACCATAATCACCCAGCAAGTTTAGCGGCGGCGGTGGCGGTTGGTCCGCTGCACCAATCGCTAATGCGGCGCCAGTAATGGCAATATAATTGATATCATGCCCGGCTTGGGCGGCCAGTGGCCCGTCTTGGCCCCAGCCGGTCATCCGCCCATAGACCAATGCTGGATTTGCCTTGAGCGTAGGTGCTGGCCCTAAGCCTAGGCGTTCCATCACGCCCGGTCGGAACCCTTCCATCATCAGCTCGGCTTTGGTGAGCAGCTTTAAGGCAATGGCGACATCCGTTGGGGCTTTTAAGTCAAGGGCAATCGAGCGCTTGCCACGTCCTTGAATGTCGGATGCACCTTGTGGTTTTGTCCCTGGGCGGTCGATGCGAACCACATCCGCCCCCAAATCTGCGAGCAACATGCCGCAAAACGGAACTGGCCCCAGTCCGGCAAATTCAACCACGCGAATGCCTTCAAGGGGTCTAATTGGCATTTTGGGGTGTAGATTCTCCATTTTGATAACTTTCCATTTATCCGAACCGGTCTAGGTATTGTGCAGATCTATGTTTTGAGCAAGGGCAAGGTGCCTGTTGCGCATTAAGAATGAGACGAAGTATGGGGTTTACCGCACAAGTTTTGGTCATAGCCGACGAGCACGGCCCGGTGTTTGCTGCCGCTGATTTGCTGCAAGACCGCGGTTTACCGACGATTTTGGCTGAAACCGACCAAAGCGCTCGAACCGCAGCCAAAGACTTAAAAGTTGATATTGTGCTGATTGATGCGAAAACCCGCGAGTCAGCTGAAATCGAAGAATTAGCGCGCCAGCTAAAACAAGATTGTGGGGTGCGGCCATTACCAATTGTGGTGGTTTCTGACCGTATCGAGCAATCTGACGATCAATTATTTGCCAGTATCTTGTTCCCGCCCATTCATCCGGCACAATTGGTGGCGCGGGTGCAATCGGCGCTGCGGTTGTGCTTGATGGAAGAGGAAGTTCGCTTGCGGGCGCAAACCATGACCGAGTTGGGCCATGCGCTACGCCTAAGCGGACTAGAAGCTTTGGACGATCAACCGATTTCCGTGTTGTTTACCGGTGGCCCTGCACCGCAATTTATCGCCTTAAAAAATGCATTAGAACAATCGGGGGCCGAAGTTACGGCTGCTTTAACCTCGTTTACGTCGTTTGACTATTTGCATGATAAAACCTTTGATGTGGTACTGTTGAATGTCTTAAAGGAATTAGAGCCGGCGTTTACGATTGCGGCAGCCATGCGCCGAAATACCAGATTGTTTCATGTTCCAGCCGTGATGTTGGTGGATCCAACCAAATTTGAAGCCGTGGACGAAGCCTTTTCCCGTGGTGCTTCGGATTTGGTTCATCCCGACGGTGATATGGACATTGCGCGGCAGAGAATTTTGAATTTGGGCTATGAACGAAGACGACGTGAGCAAGTAAAACGCGCCTTTGAAGCAGTTCGAAATTCGGCGGTGATTGAACCACAAACCGGGTTATTTACCCCAGAGTTTTTTGCTAGACACCTGGCCAATGTCACCAAACAAGCAAAAATTATTGACCGGCCATTGTCGTTAGCCGTAATCCGGGCAACACCACCACCGGGTATTCATGGAGCCCATGTGGAGGCGGCCCGAAAGCAATTTGGCGGTATGTTACGCCATTTGGTTCGAGCCGAAGACATGGCGGCACGGATTGATCCTGGCGTGTTTTCGATTTTAATGCCGGGGGCGAGCAAGCAACCCGCCGAAGCTGCGGCCAAACGCATTGCTGGCGTGGTGGAATGCACCGCATTCGAGCAAGGAAACGATGAAAAGTCTTTCCAACTCGAACTAGAGGTTGAGGTGTTGGAATTACGGCCTCGTGAAACCCCGGCTGATTTGATGGAGCGGGCGGCGCGAGTTTAGCGGTTGCTGAACAAAACAAAACTCGGTGTTCATAGGTGGTTCAGGTCAATAGGAATAGCTTTGTTCATGAGATATCCGTTTGTCTTTTGTCCCTCGCATGAGCGGCGATCTCATCCCAAGGTTGGTGACAACCCATTAGCGTCGGTTTCTTCTTAAAAGAGAAGCTGGCGCTTTTGGTTTTTAGGTTCACTCTAGTGCTTTTCTTTTGTCGCGAGCGGGTTTAAGTTACGGCAAATTTAAGGAAACCAATGGCAAATAAGATTTATGAAAATGCGACTGCCGCCTTGGACGGCTTATTGTTTGATGGCATGACCATCATGGCCGGTGGCTTTGGGTTGTGCGGTATTCCGGAAAATGCAATTGCCGCAATCAAAGCCAATGGAGTACGTGATTTGACGGTGATCTCCAATAATTGCGGCGTTGATGGTTTTGGTTTAGGGCTATTGCTTGATGAAAAGCGGATCAAGAAAATGATTTCGTCCTATGTCGGTGAAAACAAAGAGTTTGAGCGCCAATATCTTGCTGATGAGTTGGAGTTGGAGTTTAACCCGCAAGGCACGTTGGCCGAACGCATTCGGGCGGGCGGTGCCGGTATCCCTGGATTTTATGTCAAAACCGGCGTCGGAACATTGATTGCAAAGGGCAAACCGCACCGCGAGTTTGACGGCGAGACCTATATGATGGAAACCGGGTTAACTGCCGATTTGTCGATTATCAAAGCGTGGAAAAGCGATACCGCAGGCAATTTGATTTTCCGCAAAACCGCTCGCAATTTCAATCCCATGATGGCAACCGCTGGCAAAGTCACCGTGGCCGAGGTTGAAGAAGTGGTGGAATTAGGGGCGCTGGACCCTGAATGCATCCATACGCCCGGCATTTATGTACAACGAATTGTGGTTGGCAAGTTTGAAAAGCGGATTGAACAACGCACCACGCGCGCGCGGGAGGACGCGTAATGCCGTGGACCCGTAACGAATTAGCCAAGCGTGCCGCGCTGGAATTACAAGACGGATTTTACGTCAATCTCGGTATTGGAATACCAACTTTGGTGGCCAATCATATTCCCGATAATATTGATGTTACCTTGCAATCCGAAAACGGAATGTTGGGCATGGGCCCGTTTCCGTTGGATGAAGAAGTCGATGCGGATCTGATCAATGCTGGCAAGCAAACCATTACCGAATTGCGCCGCACTAGCTATTTTTCATCTGCCGACAGCTTTGCAATGATCCGTGGCGGCCATATTGATTTGTCAATTCTAGGCGCAATGGAAATTTCCGAAGCTGGCGATATCGCCAATTGGATGATCCCCGGCAAAATGGTCAAAGGCATGGGCGGTGCCATGGATTTGGTGGCTGGCGTAAAACGAGTGGTGGTGGTGATGGATCACACCAACAAAGCCGGCGAGCCAAAATTACTTCGTGAATGCAGCCTACCGTTAACCGGCAAGACCTGTGTGGACCGCGTGATCACCAATCTTGGCGTGTTCGATGTGGTGGCCGATGGCTTAACCGTAATCGAATTGGCCCCGGACGTAACCATGGACGAGGTGCGCACAAGCACAAAGGCCAATTTACTGGCGTAAGCACCAAGCTATTATGTAACGAATGCAAACACTTCACCGGTCCCCAGTCATCATCAGTCCTTGGTCTTCACCACACAAATAACACCCAACCACCGGTCCCCGGACTTCGATCCGGGGTCCAGTTTGGGAAAATGCGTACGAAGAACTGGACCCCGGCGCAAGGCCGGGGGCCGATGGTTGGGTGCGCTACTGCACCCCCACCGCGTCACGAGTGTCGTGTACGCCCCAGATCTCCAGGTGGGCTTGGGGGCTGGTGGCAATGAGGGCGATGGAGCGGTTGGGTTCGAAGGTTCCGGTGATGATATTGGCGTCCGTCTGGATCAGGAAGGTACCGGGATTGGTTGGGGGCGTTAGGATGAATGGGAGAATGGTTTCGCCGTAAGTTAGCTCGGCGGTGCCATCAGCGGTGACGTAAAGAACGCCGGGGGTTTGTTGCTGGAACGGGGTGGTGACCGAGCGTATTGTGACCGCCCAACGACCCAAGGGTAGCTCGCCAGCAACGGCAATCGGAGCGTCCGGTGGTGGCGCGGCGCTAACTGCCGCGCTGGTCACCGAACGAACCGTGCCATCAGCGTCCGTAAAGCGCAGGAACACACGGGCATTGGCCGGGTCAAGTGCGATGCCGTTGGCGGATTGATCCGTCACGAATACTGCAAAGAAGCTGGGATCGGCACCAATAATGCTGTTCAGGCTGGTGGAGAACGGCGTGGTACAAGCGGAAGCCGCATCCGTTTCGCACAGCTGCAGCAATACCGGCAAAGCAGCAGCACCAGTGTCCACTGACACGGTAATGGCCGCATCGCTGGAACCAGCCGTATCGCCCGCCCCAATGTTGATCGCAGAGACGGTCATGAAGTTCGCTCCGCCCGCAGGGATGGCGACAATCCCATCGCCAGAGGGCGTGGCATTGATCGACAACACATCCGGGCCAGCAACCGTGTCCACGGCAATAAACACCGTGTTAACACCGGGGATCTGCCCGACATTGGCATTGTCACACATAAAGTCCGGAAACACTTCCTCGCCAGCGCTGGTGGCGGTTGGGGTGAAGGTCAAAATGAAAGGCAAGTTTTGATTAGCCTCTATATTAAACACCTGATCCGGTATCAGTATCGGGGTATTGGTGGCATCGGTTTGTTGATAGCTTAACGTCACCGGTGCGGTGCCGGGGATGACCACCTGACAATTACGGGCCGTGCCTGCCGTCGCATTGATCACCGAAGCAAACACCGTGATCGCCGGCCCACCAATAAACCCGGATCGAGCCGAAGGCAGCACTGACGAGAACAATACCGGGATTACCGCCTCACCAACACCCTCGACAGTGAACGCATACGGGTTCTCGTCGGCGTCATTATTGTCCAGGCTAATCGTCGCCTGGCGTGTGCCAGGGGCGCTCGGGTCAAAGGTGATCGTAAAGCTGGTACTGGCACCCACTGCAATACTGGTTACCGGGGTTGAGGTTATTGTGAAGTCACTGGCATCAGCTCCAGAAATCGCAACCAATGGCGTACCTGTCAGGTTCAGCGGATCGGCACCTGTATTGCTGATGGTAAAGGTATGGGTGTCACTATCTCCCGTCACTCCAACCCCGCCAAAGTCAGTGCCGTCCGTGGTGGAGGGCGTAA
>JAESUG010000194.1 GCA_016763185.1 Robiginitomaculum sp.
CGACTTGACGGAGCGGACGGCGGCACTTCTATTCAAGAGCCGTTGATGACGTTTTTTTAAGAGGATTAGTAAATGAGTGAAGAGGATATCCAGCCGCCAACCGGCTATCGGCAGTGGTCAAAACAAGACCGGTTTGAACACACAAATGGTCCGATATTTATCCATGAAACCTATGATCCTCCAGCGGGCCAAGGTCTGATCAAATTTTTTGCCGAAGCCAAGCACTGTAACAGCGGCGGGGCCGTCCATGGCGGTATGTTGATGACTTTTGCCGACAGTGCGATGTTTGGTATTGCTTACGAACACATGAAAGAACATTTTGGGGTTACGGTGACCATGAATAACGAGTTTCTATACCCCGCATGGCCTGAACAATGGATTGAAGCTAGTGGCGAAGTTACCCGCGCCACTAAATCCGGGTTGATTTTTGTACGCGGCCAAATTTTCACCCAACAACAAATTTTGCTGACTTTTTCTGGAATGCTGAAACGTATTTCGAAATTACGGGAATAGTCGGGGTTGAAAAGGTCCAAAACCAGAGCGTCATCCCGATGAAAATCGGGATCCAGCTTTTGTGCGCGGAGCTTACTCAAAGAATTGGACCCCGGCTCAAGGCCGGGGAGCGAAGTGGATGACGAAGTATGTGCCTATTCGGCGCGGGTTAACAAACTAACCAGCCAGCTCTTGTGCCGCCGCCAGCACTGTATCCACATGGCCTGGGATTTTTACTTTACGCCAAATTTGGGCGATTTTCCCGGTGCCATCAATTAAAAATGTGGAGCGTTCAATGCCCATATATTTACGGCCATACATGCTTTTTTCGATCCAAACGCCATAAGATTGCAGCATATTTAGTTCTTCATCCGCAGCTAGTCTGATTTTTAACTGATGTTTTGCCTTGAATTTGTCATGTTTTTTGACGCTATCTTTAGAAACACCAACCACAATTGTGTTGGCTTGCGTAAAAGAGGATAAACTTTCGCTAAAAGCAATCGCTTGCTTGGTGCATCCGGGTGTATCATCTTTTGGGTAAAAATAGAGGACCAGAGTTTGGCCCGCAAAATCGGATAGGGAAATATCTTGAGCGCCATCGCCGGGCAATATAAAATCAGGGGCAATATCTGCAACGGTAAGCGGTTTGGTCATGGTGCGTATCCTGTGGGTTATGGGTTCCAGTGTTGGGTGTGTTCTACGCAAAAGGCAAGGCACAGCCAACCCAAATTCCACGCAAGGCAGGTCTGATGCCAACACTCGCACCTAGAAAAAAACCGAATGAAAGAAGTGCCTTACGCACCGGCTTGCTGCATATTTTTGAATTTTTTGCCCTGTTGATTGCGATTTTCTTGGTGGTTTTTGGGGTAATTGCTTGGCAGTTGTCCAAAGGCCCGCTGCCATTGGATGCGTTTCAATCCGATGCCGAAGCCGCTTTGGTTCGCGTGTTTGGCGGTGCTAGTGCCCGTATTGGCAAATTAGAAGCAGACTGGTCAGCATCCGAAAAAGCCATCGTCATTGCGGCCAGCAATATACAGATACGCGATCAAACCGGTGCGGTGATTTTGGCTGTTCCGCGGTTTGAGGCTGGATTGGATGGTTTGTCTTTATTACGTCGTAAATTGGAGTTTTCGCGTCTGGTTGTAATTGGCGGCGAGGTTTCCATCGTGCGCCGTGAAGACGGCGCCATTGGATTTGGCGTTGGCAATGTGGCGCAAGTGTTGGGCAATGCTCGTGTCTGGCAACAACAACAAACCGTGCAAGCCCCGGCAATCCTACAGGCGATTGCCAATTTACAAGTATTGACCCTTCAAGGGGGCGCACTGAACCTTGCCGATTTACGTTCCGGTATTCAATGGCGCGCCCCAGATGCAAAATTATCTTTTCGGCGCATTGGACAGCGTATTGAGTTTTCCGCAGACGGAATTGTGCAGAGCAAAGACCAACGCAGCCCCTTGCACGTACAAGGCGTGTCATACCCCGACTTTTCCAATTTATCAGCCACGGCTCGGTTTGAAAATTACATTCCGTCCGAGTTGATACCGGATATCGGGCCATTGGCCTTGTTGAACCGATTGCAAGCGCCGGTGTCTTCGGTGCTGACCATTGCCACCGATGCCCAAGGCTTGCTCACCCATGCCGATTTTGAAGTGACGGCAAGTGGCGGGTTGCTGAAATTACCGAGCGGAGATGTGGAATTTAAAGCTGGGATATTAAACGCTTCATATGATGCCACGGATGGTGTGATTGTGATTGATGAGGCTGGTTTTGAGGCACTAGGCAACAAAGTTGGGTTCACCGGCCAAATTCGCGGACTGGACCCCGCGCAATTGGTAATCGGGAACCAGATTGATTTTTCTCTTGATTTCTCGCCGATCTTGTTAGATTTAACGGGGATATTGCCAGGTCCCATCGAGTTGGATGATTTGGTGCTGGCCGGTAGCTATTTACCAACGAAACGTGAATTAAGTTTCAGCCAATGGCGATTAAACGCCAATCAGCTGCACCTTGCTGGAGTGGCTAAAATTCATTGGGTGCAAATGGAAGCGACCGAAAACTGGTTTCCACGAGTAACGGCAAATGCGCGCAGCACGGGCCATGCTAGTTTTGATGAAATTATGGCGTTTTGGCCGCTGCAACTAGCAGAAGGCGTTCGAACCTGGGCCAATTTGAATATGCGCCAAGCCAACCTGTTTGACATGATATTACAATTGGATGTGGATGAGACGATGGTTGCGGCGGGCGGCTTAGGCAATGAAATGCTAAGTTTGTCTTTTGCATTTGATGACGTGACCACCACCTATTTTGGTACGATGCCGCCCCTAGAAAATTCACAAGGAACCGGGTTATTACGGGGCAATCGCTTTGATGCAAAATTAACGTCCGGACAATTGCTAAGCAATGAGCTTAGCGATGGCTTTGTTGAAATTCCGTATTTATATCCCAAAGGTGCCGTGGCCATTTATGGCGCTACCGCCAGCGGACCATTGTCAGATCTGCTGACATTGCTCGACCAAGAGCCATTTGGGTATGCCAGCATGTACCGAATTGTTCCATCCGAAATATCCGGTCAGGGTCAGGTTGATTTTCAATTGCACCGTCCAATGCGAACTCGTGTGCCGTTTCGCGAAATGGGATTTTCTGCCAAAGGTGTCTATACGGATGTTAGCGGAACCGGCTTGGTCTTTGGGCAAGATATAAGCGAGTTGAGTTTGCATTTTGAAGCCGATCAAAATGCAATGATGGTAACGGGCGAAGGAGCCATTGGCGGCTGGCCATCGGTTTTTCAATGGGGTGAAAACTTTAAGGCGGGTGATGCTCCGCGCACCAATTTAAGTGTGGAAACTAGAATTGATGCCAGTTTGTTTGATGATTTGGGGTTGCCCACACGGGATTTCTTTTCTGGCGAAATTGGGCTAGATATACAAATGCTTGGCAATGGTCTGGCCGTGCAAACAGGGACCGTGCGGGCCGATATAACCCATGCATCTGTGCGCTTTGAAGGCTTGAACTGGAGTAAACCAGAGGGCGAACCCGGCGCGCTAGACTTTCAGGTTTCCAAGGGGAATGAGAATGAATATATCTTGGATGAGCTGGTGTTTCAGGCGCAAGGCCTTGATATTCGAGGCGGTTTACAGCTTTCCACGGATACAGGTTTGCGTTCGGTACAGCTGACACAGGCCAAAATGGACGGTGTGTTCGATTTTATTGCCGATATTTCAAGAGATACAGACGAAGTGTTCGTGATTGATGCGGATGTGCGCGCGGCAGATATCAGTGGCTTGGTTCGTGGATGGTTTGCCCGACCCAAAGTCGGCGAATACCCTGCGGCGCGGGCGAATATACGCTTTGCGCAGCTAGTTGCAGGTGAGCGTTTATTGCTTGATGAAGGCGCCTTGCAGTTCGTCCAAAGCAGTGAGCGGTTGGAGAGTTTGCAATTATCAGGGCGCTCAGCGCAAGGCGAACATCAACTTGTCATTGTGCGCGGTGCCGATGGCTTGCAACAAATGCAGGCCAGCAGCAGTGACAGCGGTGCCATCTTACATGCATTGTTTGGCGTAAACAGTATTCATGACGGGCAATTGTATTTGAGCGGCGTTTTGGCGGATGACCCGGCTCTACCTAGTGATCTAAATTTATCGATCACAGATTTTTCCCTAAGCAACACACCGGTGGTTGCCAAGCTGTTGTCCTTAGGCTCGCTGAAAGGATTGTCGGATACGTTGTCGGGTGCCGCCATGACTTTTCGAACGTTAGAGGTTCCCATGCAAACCCGTGATGGGTTTATGAGTATTCGTGGCGCTCGCGCCACCGGGCCAGCTATGGGGGTGACCTTGGATGGAAATATTGATTTTGGAGAGCGCAATTTAAAAATGCATGGCAATCTTGCGCCGGCCTACACGCTAAACTCCATCTTGGGCGCGGTGCCGATTGTTGGCAGTATTTTAGTTCCTAGGGAAGGTGAGGGCGTGTTCGGTCTTTCTTATGGTATCGAAGGCCCCTTTGATGAAATGCAAGTTACGGTTAATCCATTGTCCGCCTTTGCGCCCGGCGTATTGCGCCAAATGTTCGGCGGTACTCTGCCGGAGTTAGAAGACGCGGTACGCCTAAAACCAGCGCCAAAACCTGCGCCAACGGAGTGATATTTCGCTGGGTGGCCGGGCTTAGCGTAATTTTACTGCCAAGCTTAGCGTAATTTTATGAGTGCATGTTTTTTCTTACCAACGCTTAGTTTGATCTGGCCGGTTTTGGCAAAATCACTGGCGATGAGATTGGGTAGTAAGGCAGCTACCGCAGTGTCATTAATCTTTAGCGCCCCAGCATTGATGTGCCGTTTGGCTTCCCCATTGGAGGCAACCAGTTTCACCAATACGAAAGCTTGAACGACAGACACGCCTTGTTCAAGTTGCTGTTTGGAGAGCTCGATGGTTGGTAAATCATCACCTGCGCCGCCAAGGGAAAATGTCTGGCGGGCGGTTTCATCCGCAGCCTTGGCAGCCTTTGCGCCATGCAACATTTCAGTGCACGCATTGGCTAGAACGATTTTAGCTTGGTTAATCTCGCCGCCTTCTAGCTGTTCGAGCTTCTCTATTTCAGCCAACGGTAAATCGGTGAACAATTTTAGGAATTTGCCGACATCAGGGTCTTCGGTATTGCGCCAAAACTGCCAGTATTCGTACGGGCTACGTGCGTCAGCGTTTAACCAAACGGCACCCGCCGCCGTCTTGCCCATTTTTGCGCCCGATGCCGTGGTGATCAATGGCGAGGTAAACACGTGGACATTTTGCCCATTGACCCGCCGAATGAGGTCTTTGCCATTGACCATATTGCCCCATTGATCGCTGCCGCCCAATTGCAAATTACAGCCATAGCGTTGGTTTAACTCTAAGAAATCATAGGATTGCAACAACAGGTAATTAAATTCTAGAAACGTCATTTCATTTTCGTCGGCTATTCTTCGTTTGACACTTTCCATTTTGATCATTTTGTTAATGGTGAAATGCCGGCCAACATCGCGCAAAAACGGAATAAGCTGTAACGGGCTCAACCAGTCATCATTATCGACCAAAATCGCATCGGTTGGGCCATCACCAAAAGTAAGATATTTGGCAAACACGGCTTTGATCGAGGCCGTATTGCGAGATATTTGGGCATCATCCAACAAAGGCCGTGATTTATCCTTGTCCGTTGGGTCGCCAATTTTGGTGGTGCCGCCACCTAGCAACACGATTGGCTTGTTTCCCGCCTGTTGCAAATGGCGTAACATCATAATTTGTACCAATGAGCCCACATGCAAACTGGCCGCCGTGCAATCAAAGCCGATATAGCCGATCAAGGGCAGGTTAGCGCTCGCGGCCTCGTCCAATTCGGCGATGTCGGTGGATTGGTACAAATACCCGCGATTGATCAGGTTTTGTAAAAGCTTTGAAGTCAGTTCGCTCATTGCTGGTTTGCCGCCATTTCGTGTACAAGCAAATCACTAGCATTAACCGACCCGTTTCGAAAAGGAAAACTTATGTATATAGCCGGTTTGATGAGCGGAACGTCATTGGACGGGATGGATGCTGCGGTATTGTCCATTCAGCCAAGCTTGGAACCGGATGGTGCGATGACGTGCAATGCCGGTTTTGCCGGAGTTTCAATTGCCTATTCCCCGGCGCGGCGGAAAGTTTTAGAACAAGCGGTGCAAGCGGCACTGACGTGGAAATTCATCGGGCCAAAACCAGCAGTTTTCACCGAGGCTGCTAAACTAGTCGCGGACATGGGCGCACAGGCCATCACGCAATTACAACGGCAATTAGATCTACAACCATCCGAGCTTCGGGCGGTTGGTTTTCACGGACAAACCTTGCTTCATCAACCACCCGTGGGCAAAGCGCTCGGTCAAACTTTGCAAATTGGTGATGCAAAATGGCTGGCAAATCAATTGGGGGTGCCAGTGGTTTCGGATTTTCGAACCCAAGACATGCGGTCCGGCGGTCATGGCGCGCCCCTAGCACCGGCTTGGCATTATGAAATCGCTCGGCAGGGGCGGGGGGGAGCGTTTGCATTTGTCAATATCGGTGGGGTGAGTAACATCACCTATGTTCCCAACTTCGATGGGCCAGCTGGGATGATAGCCTTTGACTGTGGGCCGGGCAATGGGCCGCTCGATGCTTGGATGCAACAGCACGGATTAGGCACCATGGACAAAAACGGCACACAAGCCAGCATAGGGCAGATCAATGAGGGCGTGGTCAGCCAAATACTTGCCACTATGCCTGTGGTCGGCCAAGCCAGCTCATTGGACCGGTGGGCGTTTGACGCGAATTGTGTAGCCGGTCTGTCGGTGCCGGATGGGGCGGCTACATTGGTTGAGATCACCGCACAAGGCATTGCCCGTGGCTTGGCTGCTTTGCCGCAAAAGCCGGCTGAAATAATGGTTGGCGGTGGTGGTCGGCATCATCCGGTGTTGATGGAAAGATTAAAAACGCTGATTGGGCCGGGCCTGATCCCGTGCGAAGCTGCGGGGTGGGATGGTGATTTAATTGAGGCACAAGCCTTTGCGTGGGCTGCATATCGCCGGATTACGGGACAGGCCAATAGCTGGCCCGGCACCACTGGGTGCTTTCAGCCCACAATCGGTGGGGTTATCTGCGACCCCGACGAGTGCTTTTAAGAAACTCGGCCATATGCGGGTCGAGCGTACCGTTTTCACGGTAATTCATATAGGTATCGACTTCAGCTTCTAACTCCGAAATATGTTCTTCGAATAAATGTCCGGCCCCTTGGACCGCCGTATGCGACAATAATGTGCCTTTTTGAATTCGAATACGCTCGGCAATCCGTTCAATTTCATCCGGTGGGCAAATCCGGTCAGCTGAGCCATAGACAAACAAGCCAGAAGCCGGGCAGGGTGCCAAAAACCCAAAATCATACATGTTCATAGGGGGTGCAATTGAAATAAATCCATGCACTTCGGGCCGACGCATCAACAATTGCATGGCCAACCACGATCCAAACGAATGTCCCGTGACCCAGCAAAAAGCCGCATTGGGATTTAACGATTGCAACCAATCTAACACGGTTGCTGCATCTTGTAGTTCGCCCAAGCCTTGATCGTATTCGCCTTGGCTGGCGCCAACACCACGTAAATTAAACCGGCAAACCGAATAGCCACGCCGCTTGAATAACTCGTACATGCTAACGATCGTTTTGGCGTTCATATGGCCGCCGCCTTTGGGGTGCGCGTGCAAGATCAGCGCAATTGGCGCATTTGGATCGGTTGCGGGATGATAAAACCCTTCTAGTCGTCCATCTGGACCTGCAATAATTACTTCGGGCATGTGCGGCCTTTTTTTTTAAATTATACCTGACTAAAACAGTAGGTAATTAATGGTTATTCAGTAAAATATCTATGTTTTTAACACAATAATTCTTGACTAGTTTAATATGGTATTGTTATTTACAATTTCGACCCATAAGGGTTTGATTCCTAAAAACTCATAAAGTTGGCGGGTTTCTAACACAATCTATCAAGTGCTGACCAGTGCCCGCAAGACGTGGAGGTGAACAAAGTTATGAAACTAACTGCAAAAGGTCGATATGCGGTCATCGCTCTGGCCGATTTAGCCTCTATCAAAGCGGACCGCCCGATTACCTTGGCAGAAATCGCCAAACGACAAGAAATTTCACTGTCGTACCTAGAGCAATTATTTGCCAAGCTACGCCGAAATGGTGTGGTCGGCGGTGTGCGCGGTCCAGGTGGTGGCTATTTCTTGGCACGTCCGGCCAACCAGACCTCGATTGCAGATATTTTATTGGCCGTCGACGACAATATTAAAGCTACAGCCTGTAAGCCGGAGAGCCTGTTGGATTGCACGGGCAAGACTGGTAAATGCTTGGCCCATGATTTATGGACTGAGTTGGGCCATCATATCTATTTATTTTTAAACCAAGTTACCCTAGACGACGTGTTGGAAGGTCGGGTTGGTGGTTTGGCTGGAAACGATGGCCTAAGAAGTTTGGGACAGCAATTCGAATGACAGTGTATTTTGACTATAATGCCACGGCACCGATCCGCGAAGTGGCCAAGGACGCAGTCGTGGGAGCACTTTGCACCACCGGCAATCCGTCGTCGGTTCATGGGCCGGGCCAAGCGGCCAAAGCCTGTATGGATGCGGCGCGTGCGGATTTGGCCGAACAGCTTGGGTGCGGGATAAATGATGTTATTTTTACCAGTGGCGGTACTGAATCAAACAATTGGATTGTAACCAATGCCGTACACACATGGGGATGTTTATCTTGTTTGGTAGGGGCCACGGAACACCCTAGTATGTTGGGACCCATTCGGCGCAGCGGTGTGCCGATGAGCATTTTGCCAGTATTGCCAAATGGCGTATTGGACTTAAGCGCGTTTGACGAGGTGTTGGCCACGCAAACCGCGCCGTTTTTCGTGGCTATTATGTTGGCCAATAATGAAACCGGTGTGGTCCACCCCATCACCCAAATTGCGGAGCGGGTGCATGCCGCCGGCGGGTTTTTGCACGTAGATGCGGCGCAAGCCTTTGGTAAAATTCCGGTGGATTTTGCGGCGTTAGGTGCGGATAGCATGACGGTGGTTTCACACAAATTAGGTGGGCCGTGCGGGATTGGCGCTTTGGTGGTTCGGTCAAATTTAAGTATTACGGGTACGATTTTTGGTGGTGGGCAAGAGTTGGGCCGTCGTGCTGGAACATCGAATGTGGCGGGCATTGCCGGCTTTGCGGCGGCGGCCAATGAGGCTTGTCAGCAATTGCCGGATTTTGCCAAACTAGCCGAATTGCGCGACCGTTTGGCGGCTTTGTTACGTGTGTGTGAGCCAAACCTTGTGGTGTTTGGTGAAGACGCCCCGCGCTTGCCCAATACCTTGTGTTGCAGCGCCCCCGGATTTGCTGCGGCAACCCAAGTGCTGGCGATGGATTTGGCCGGGTTTGCGGTTTCATCTGGTTCGGCGTGCTCGTCGGGCAAGGTAAAAACCAGCCATGTGTTATCCGCAATGGGCGCAACAGATGAACTGGCGGAGTGTGCCATTCGTATCTCGTTGGGTTGGTTAAGTACTGATGATGATATTGATGAATTTGCGAACCATTGGGGCCACGCTTTGGCGCGCCTCGAACAGAAAAAGAGCGCGTGATGAATACGGTAAAAGATAGTATTGACAAAAAAACCATTGCGGCAGCGCGGGCGCTGGAGGCAGACAAATACGAACACGGATTTGTCACCGATATTGAAACCGAATACGCGCCCAAAGGTTTAAACGAAGGTATCGTCCGGTTTATTTCCAACAAAAAACAAGAACCAGACTGGTTGCTGGAATGGCGTTTGGCGGCGTTTGCGCGCTGGCAAAAAATGGAAGAGCCAAGTTGGGCGATGGTTGATTATCCAAAAATTGATTATCAAGATATCATCTATTATGCCGCACCAAAACAAGCAGGCGATGGCCCAAAAAGCCTTGACGAGATTGACCCGCAGATTTTGGCAACTTATGCCAAATTGGGTATTCCGTTGCGCGAACAAGAGGTGCTGGCCGGTGTGGTTGGTGCGCCAAGGGTCGCTGTTGACGCGGTGTTCGATTCTGTTTCGGTGGGGACCACATTTCAGGCAGAGTTGGCCAAAGCCGGGGTAATTTTTTGTTCATTTTCGGAAGCGGTGCACAACCATCCAGAACTGGTGCGCAAATATCTGGGAACCGTGGTGCCGCCAACCGATAATTTCTTTGCCACCTTAAACACCGCTGTTTTTTCTGATGGGACATTTGTTTATATCCCCAAAGGCGTTCGCTGTCCGATGGAGTTATCGACTTATTTTCGGATGAATGCCGAAGGCACAGGGCAGTTTGAGCGCACATTAATCATTGCCGATGAAGGCAGTTATGTATCCTATCTTGAGGGCTGTACCGCCCCGATGCGCGATGAAAATCAATTACATGCCGCCGTGGTTGAATTGGTGGCACTAGAAGGAGCAGAGATTAAATACTCCACGGTGCAAAACTGGTGGCCCGGCGACAAAGAAGGCAAAGGCGGGGTTTATAATTTTGTCACCAAGCGCGGTGATTGCCGTGGTGATAATTCACATATTTCATGGACGCAAGTTGAAACCGGCTCGGCGGTGACGTGGAAATACCCCTCATGCATTTTGCGCGGTAATGGCTCGTCTGGCGAGTTTTATTCCATCGCCATCACCAATGGCTATCAACAGGC
>JAESUG010000195.1 GCA_016763185.1 Robiginitomaculum sp.
AGTGATGCTCCATTTCTGACAAAATAATCTCGTCGCCAGCCGTCAAACCTTGTCCCAAACTATTGGCCAGTAAATTGATCGCGGCAGTGGTGCCGTGGGTTAAGATAATTTCATTGTCAGATTTGGCGTTCAAAAATACGGCCACCGAATGTCTGGCTGCTTCGAACGCATCCGTGGTTTCATTGGCCAAGCTATGCAAACCGCGGTGCACATTGGCATATGAATTTTGCATCACCGCGCCCATAGCATCATGCACACAAACCGGCTTTTGCGCCGAGGCTGCATTGTCTAAATAAACCAATTTTTGCTCGTTTACGGTTCGGCTTAATATCGGAAACTCGGCGCGAATGGCCATTGGGTCAAAACTGGCGGGTGCCTGTAAAAATGATGCACTCATAGCCGTGGCTCCAACCAATTTTCGATCGCCGACAGGATTTGTGTTTGCAGGGCTTCGTCGTTTAATTCTTCAAATACCTCCGTAACAAACGCCCGCACCAGCAATGCCTTGGCCGCAGCCAAAGACAGCCCCCGTTGGCGCATATAGAACAAGGCGGCCTCGTCCAAGGCACCGGTGGTATTGCCATGAGCGCACGCCACATCATCGGCATAAATTTCCAGCTCCGGCTTGGCATGAACCTTGGCCATATCACTTAGTAACAAGCAATGATGACCCATTTTTGCATCCGTGTGCTGGCCGGTGCGGGCGACGTGGAACTTGCCCTGAAATACCGCATCAGCTTGGCCCATCACCACGCCCTTGACCAATTGGCGAGTGGTGCCAGCCAAATGGTCATGACGGACTTTGCTGGTCATATCGACCTTGTCTGTGCCGTCCAACAAATATGCCCCCGATAGTGAAATTTGCGCACGCGGGCCTTGCGGTTGAACATGGGTTTCAACCCGCGAAAAGCTGGCGCCAAAATCCAGCACAAACTGGGAATAGCGACCGCCCGCGCCGACCATAACTTCGCTTTGGTGATGCCGTGCGCCTTGTGGATTATTATGGTTTAGCAAAATACGGGTAAGTCGCCCGCCCGGTTCCACCATAAATTCACGTAAATCCAGTTGAAACCCTGTGGATTTTGTACTTGCATGCTCAACCAACACCACATGAACCCCGTGGCCGACACGCATTTGTAGGTGCGAACCGCACAGCCCATTTTGCCCCGCGCCATGAACCCAGAACGGCATAGGCGGCGTTTCATTAAGTTCAATGCACAAAGGCTCCCCGGCCAGCGCCTTGGCCAACCAGCCAATGCTATCGGGCATAGGAGGTATATCTGCGAAACCTGTCGTAGCTGTTGCAACTTTCTGGCCCATTTCGCCTTGGGTTACACGCAAAGCGCTGGCCGCGATTTGCGCCGGTGCTGCTTTACGAATAGCACCATGCAAATCCGTCCAGCGCCAGTTTTCAGCCCGTGGATGCGGTAATTCCCGTCCAGCGCTTAACCCCATGATGACATCAGAAGCGTTCACGCGGCGCTCTCCACATATCCATCATATCCATGCTCTTCAAGCTCTAAGGCCAATTCTGGGCCGCCGCTTTTTACAATTTTACCGGCGGACATCACATGCACATAGTCCGGCTTTAGGAAGTCCAACAGGCGTTGATAATGGGTGATGACCAACATGGAGCGTTCCGGCGAGCGTAAATCATTCACCCCTTGGGCAACGATTTTCAACGCATCAATATCAAGCCCCGAATCCGTTTCATCCAAAATCATAAAGCGCGGGGCCAATACCGCCATTTGCAAAATTTCCATGCGTTTTTTCTCGCCGCCGGAAAACCCGACATTTAAGGCTCGTTTCAACATGTCTGGTTTTACCTGAAGCTGGCTGGCTTTTTCGCGGGCTAGTTTTAGGAAATTGGCAGCCGATAGCTTTTCCTCGGCACGGGCTTCGCGCTGGGCATTTAAGCAGGCGCGCATAAAGGTCATGGCCGGAACGCCGGGGATTTCAACCGGGTATTGAAACGACAAGAACACGCCCTTTGCGGCGCGTTCATCGGGCGATAATGTCAATAAATCATCGCCGTCCATCAGGGCTGTGCCGGAACGAACTTCATAGCCATTTTGTCCGGTCAACACATTGGCCAAAGTCGATTTTCCGGTGCCGTTCGGCCCCATAATCGCGTGGACCTCACCGGCGGCAATCGACAAGGACAAGCCTTGTAGAATTTCGGAAGTTTCACCTTCAATACCAACATGTAAGTTATTAATTTCAATCATTTTTATACTTTTTCTTTTTCTTTATCTTCGCCATCAAAATAACTAGCTGCGCCTTGGCCGATATGCCCTAAATGGCGAAATTCGGCTTCGCCCGGTGAGGCATTTTGCGGGATGCCTGCGGATACAACAAATTTATCAGAATCCGGATAGACCACCACCGAAGTCTCGCCATTGGTGGAAAACGCTAGGTATTTTAGGTCTTCGGTTCCGGTATTGATCAATTGATGGGCAACCTCGGCCCCGCCCGGCGGTGCGCCCAACACATCCCCGGCTTTGACCGGATACTCATCCGTGCCAAACCGATAAATGGCTTCGCCTGCTAGGATCACCATCATTTCATCATCGGTAATATGAGCATGGTGCGGAAACGCGCATTTTCCCGGCGGCACAATGGTCAACATACAGCCCATATTCTTGGCGCCAATCAGCGGCCCGATCCGGCCCAATTTCGCGGCGAACTTCCCGCCATTACCAAAATCGATCAATGGCACATCGTCCATGCTAATAAATGGTTTGCTCATTATCCAACGCTCCCTTCCAGTGAAATCGCCACCAAAGCTTGCGCTTCGACCGCAAACTCCATCGGTAATTTTTGCATAACCTCGCGGGCAAAGCCATTGACCAACAAGGCGGTTGCTTCTTCAAGGCCCAGCCCGCGCTGTTGACAGTAAAACAACTGATCTTCGGACAGTTTGGTGGTGGTCGCTTCGTGTTCCAGCACGGCATCGGTCCGGGCCACTTCGATATACGGCACCGTATGCGCCCCGCACAAAGAGCCGATCAATAGACTGTCACATTGGGTAAAATTACGGGCATTTTTGGCTTTGCGGTGGACATTGACTTGGCCGCGATAGGTGTTTTGCGAATGACCGGCGGAAATCCCTTTGGAGATAATGCGCGATGAGGTATTATTACCAAGATGGATCATTTTGGTACCAGTATCGGCCTGTTGATAGCCATTGGTGATGGCGATGGAATAAAACTCGCCAGATGAGCCATTACCGCGCAAAATGCATGAGGGGTATTTCCACGTCACCGCCGAGCCGGTTTCAACTTGCGTCCATGAAATATGTGAATTAT
>JAESUG010000020.1 GCA_016763185.1 Robiginitomaculum sp.
AATTATTTCAGATAATATTGAAAATGCATCTTCTTTTTTATCAGATATCATTTAATGGTCAATATGAGAATTGTTCAAAAGAGTAATGCGTAATGGTGTGTTCAAAATGAACAAACAGGATTACAACATCATTAAATGAATATTCATACTTTTTTGTGGATTTTTTACTTTTCCGGAAAAAAACTTTATTTCAAAAACTATGTTTCTTGATTTTTTGGTAAAGTAATTGTAAATATTGTAGGATTGTTTTTTACAGAAATTGTACCTTTATGTTGTTCTATAATTTTCTTACAACTTGCCAATCCCAATCCAGTTCCCTCTTGTTTTGTTGTAAATAATGGCTCAAAAATATTTTCAATATCTTCTTCTGGAACCCCAGGACCGCTATCTTCTACAGATATGTGAATTTTGTCATTTGATTCTAATATCATAATTGTAATTGTTCCATCTTTTTGAATTGCTTGAAAAGCATTCATGATTAAATTAGAAAATAATGCATTTAATTTTGTCTTATCTGCAAATATCACCACATCATTTTTTGGAGGATTGATTTTAAGTTCATCAGTATCAGGTAACTCAGATAAAAGTAAATCAAACATGTTTTTTAGATGGATTTCTTCAATTTGTAAATTGGTGTTTCTTAGAAAATCCATCACCTCATCTATTTGATGAGTAATTCTTTGTTCTGCACGATTCATTCGTTCTACCACTTTTTTAAATTTTTCAGGATCATTTTTCACTCTTTCTAAAACAAATATGGAATTAGAAATTACAGATAAAGGATTTCTAATATCATGTGCAATTCTTGCAGACAGTTCCCCAATGGCTGAAAATCTTTCTGCTTTGATAATATCTGATTGATATTTTTTCATATTGACTGTCATTTCTTGTAATGATTTTTGAAGATCATTAATTTCAGTGGTGGATGATTTTTCGAGATCAAAATTTGTTTCAAAATTACCTTGAGCTATCTTATTAGATAATATCTTAATTTTAGTAATTGGTTTTGTAATTGAAGTAGATATGGATATTCCTACAACAATACCAACCATGCCTAAAATACTTGAAAATACCAAAATAACAAAAAACGTATTTTCTAAAATTTGATTTACATCAGATAACGAATAATCGATGTAGAGTATTCCAATTTTATCAATAATTTTGATAGGTGTTGATAAGTGTATTATATCATCATCAAGGCGGAGATTAAGTTTATCTGAATTTATTGAAGATAAAATAAAATCATCATTTAGAATAACATCAAAATTTTCATTGGATATAGTTCCATCTGAAATGATTCTCCCATCAGGATGCATTATCATCACATTTTCAATTAAAGGATTTCTTTTGAGATTTTCAATCTGCAAATTGATGGTTTCATAATTTAAGAAATACACTGAATTCCTGAATTCATCAGAAGATAGCTGAATGATGGATTTTGCTTCTGAAATTCTTGAATCAACAATATTTTGTTGAATTTGAATATAAAAAATAGACTGATACCCAATTGTAAAAAATAAAACTAAAAAAATTATTAACAATGGAAGTTTTACAGATAATTTCATCTAGGTAATTCCAATCACAATATTATCGAGCATTTTTTTAATTACAAGTATTTCTGATTCATCATATTCTGAATAATTTATTGTATTTTTAAAATCCAGCATAATTTCTAAACCTTCGGGATCATTTTTCATATTCAAAAATATTTCATGTATTTTATCAACCATTATAGAATCCATGTTGGAATTAAAAGAAACTACATGTCTTGATACATCAATAGTCTCATCTATAATTATTAGATCTGTTTTAATTGAATCAGGTAAATCATCAAAATCTAAATTAGACATTGCACCTACATCACCTTTTCCTTCAAGTAACCAAACTCCAGTATTTTTATCCTCACCACTAAAAACAAATTTGAAACGGTCATCAAAAGATTCATTCAAAATATTATTTTGATACATATGTGATAGCGGTAACAAATAACCACTAGATGATTCTCTTGATTCAAAAATCCATGTTTTAATTTTTTCATCTTGAAGTGATGAAATATTTGAATTAGTTGTAGATAAAAATACAGTATGATATGATGAAGCGCCTTGTTTCCAACGAACAAGCAAAGGTTTGATATCGGTTTTATCCATGATTGAAATAGTAGTAAAAGGGCTTTCCAAAAATAAATCAATTTCATTATTGTCAATTAATGAAATCATATTTTCAACTGATTCGGCAATTACAACTTTTCCATCATATTTTGTTTGATCATCACTTAGTTGTTCTGCAAGATATGTTGCAGTGGGTTGAAATCTAAAAATTAGTTTTGTTGCACTATCACCAATTGTTCCAATTCTCAAAGGAATTGTATCTGAACTAATAACTTCAACAGGATCTATTTTGATTTTTTCAATTCCTTCTTGAGGAATTTCTTCAATTGTAGAATAAGAGATAAGACCTGCGACTAGTGAAATTCCAATTATAATTGAAATAATTAATAATTTATTCATAATAATAGTAATTCAGATTATTATTTAAAAAAGGGGTGTTCAAAATATTTAAAATCTAAAAATATCAAAGGAAATACTTGAAAATTCAAAATGTAGTATAATAAGCGGACCCGCCCGGATTTGAACCGGGGACCTATTGCTCCGCAAGCAATCGCACTATCCAAGCTATGCAACGAGTCCGCAAAGTTTGAGAAATTTACGCTTAATTTGGATTACTATTACTCAAAAGATTGGGCAAAAATGTATGGTGTTTCATCAGATTCATGAAAAGTCCAAGCAGTAGGAAGTGAAATACTTTGAATAGATTTTAAATTATTTTTATCAATTAATGTTCCCCATCCTGCATGGTTTTTTGGATCTGCAGAGTATTTTTGAGAATATGTACCTGCAAATACCCAACCAATATTTTTAAGATTGGAAATTGATTTGATTTTTTCAAAAACTCCAGAAGCTAATTCAACTCCACCCATCTGAGCAAGTCCACCAATAAAAAAAACTGGGTTTGATAAATTTAGTGAAGAATAATCAAAGACAGCAGCGTCTGAACAGTAAGGATGAAAATCAAGAGGAGTAGTTAATTGATTCTGGAGTTGGACTAGCATATCATCAATTTCTATACTGTATGATTCTAAATTCAATACTTTGGCACAAAATGCAATACGTCCATCACCTGAACCAATATC
>JAESUG010000196.1 GCA_016763185.1 Robiginitomaculum sp.
CGGAGGGAAACGAAGAAAGGGGTGCTCAAGCCGGAGGCTCCACCTTATAACCGCGAAACCGTGAACCATAGATCATCCCAATTCGGATTATCTTTTTCGATTAGCGTTACTTTCCACTCACGCAGCCAGTGCTTTAGTCGGTTTTCGCGTTGCCAGGCTCCTGCTGCGGTGGCGTGTTCTTCAAACCAAACCAGTTGATGCACACCGTATTTTTTCGTAAAGCCCGGGAGTAATTCTTCGCGATGTTCCCATATTCGCCGGACCAGGTTATTGGTCATACCCACATACAAGGTTCCGTTTCGCTTAGACGCTAGCAAATAGGTATAATAGGCCATACCGATTTGAATAATGTATGGACCCTCCGGTCAAGCCGGAGGGAGACGAAAAGGACGGGGGCGCTCAAGCCGGAAGGAGACGAAAAGGACGGGGGCGCTCAAGCCGGAAGGAGACGAAAAGGGCGACGAAAGCTGGGGCGCACAAAAAAACGGGCCTCCAAAGAAGCCCGTTTTATCAGTTTGAAACAGTTTTGAAACTTAACTTTCGTCAGCTTCGTCGGTTGGTGTGGCCTCTGCTTCGTCATCAGAGGGCTGTTTGTCGCTTTCAAGTTCAATTTCGGCCTCTGGATCGAACATGGCGGCGGCGATCTCTTCGGAAAGTTCAGCGTCCGCAGCACGGTTTTCATCTTGGGTGGACGAAATAACGTTTTCGCCAAGGGTTTGCCGTTCGCCTTCGTCTGGAGTTCTAGCCACATTGACCACAACGGTTACGAAAACCTCCGGGTGCATCTCCACACGAACATCGTGCAGGCCGACCGTTTTAATCGGTTGGTTTAGAACCACTTGATTACGGGCAACACTTGTTCCGATGGCCTCGGCAACGTCTCTGGCTGAAACCGAACCATAAAGATGACCGGTTTCACCGGCTTGGCGAATGAGCATATAGCTTTGTCCGTCCAGCTCTTTGCCAGCTTCGGTGGCAGCATCGCGTTTTTCTTCATTACGCTTTTCGATGGCTTCGCGTTCAACTTCAAACTTGGCGATATTGGCTTTGTTGGCCCGAAGCGCTTTGCCTTGGGGTAACAAAAAATTACGACCAAAGCCGTCTTTTACCGAAACCACGTCACCAATTGCGCCTAGTTTGGCAATTCGCTCTAATAATACAACTTGCATGTCGCTCTCCTAATCTACTGCATATGGCAGCAAGGCCAAAAAGCGGGCGCGTTTAATGGCACGTCCAAGTAAGCGCTGTTTTTTTAAGGAAACGGCGGTAATGCGCGACGGAATAATTTTACCCCGCTCGGACATATAACGCAGCAGCAATTTTGGGTCTTTATAGTCGATCACAGGTGAGTTTTCACCAGAGAACGGGCAAACCTTGCGCCGGCGGGTAAAGGGCCGTTTGGTTGGCAGGTTGGTAATATTCATTTTCATTTACATTCCCCCTAAAAATTGCCGTGGCGGCGTTTGCGTTCTTCGCGTTTGACCAATACGGCGGATGGGCCTTCTTTAAACTCATCAACACGAATGGTAAGCGTGCGTAAAACATCTTCATTGATCCGTAACTTGCGTTCCATTTCATGGATCACAGGTGCGGCGGCCTCGATGTTAAGCAAGACATAATGACCCTTGCGGTTCTTACGAACCTTATAGGCCATGGAGCGCAAACCCCAATGTTCAACTTTGTCGATTTTGCCGTCATTATCCGTAATGAATGACGCTAATTCGTCGGCGATCGCCTCTACTTGCGCCGTGGTAAGATCCTGGCGCGCGATCAGTGTGTGCTCGTATAGTGGCATTGTACTCCCTTTGCCTTTGCGATGCGGCGCTGGTCGGATGAAAGGGTTTATCCGGCCCAAGCGATGGCTCCGGTTCTGTCTCGTTTATGCAGTATTGCACAAATTTCAAAACAAACCGGACCGCAGTCGATTTAAGTTGGCGCACTATAATGATGAAACCCGAAGGCGCAAGCGGTAAATCGTTTGATTACAGCATCAGCGCGTCAAGCCTTGACATGGGTTCCAACTGCCCCAAATTGCGGCTAAGATACCCAATCAAAAAGCAGGGACGCTTTACATGAAGTTTGCATTTGTATTTCCGGGCCAAGGCTCGCAATCGGTCGGCATGGGAAAAGCCTTAGCTGAAACCTACCCGGCCTCCAAAGAGGTTTTCGACGCCGTCAATGACGCGTTAAGCCAAGATTTATCAAAACTAATCTGGGAAGGCCCATCTGAAGAGCTTATTTTAACCGAAAATGCCCAACCGGCGCTGATGGTGGTTTCCATGGCAATAATGGCAGCGCTGGAGGCCGAATACGGAATTGGCGTTGGTGCCGCTAGCTATGTGGCCGGTCATTCCTTGGGCGAATACACGGCATTGGCCGCATCCAATTCAATTGGATTGGCCGATAGCGCACGGTTGCTAAAACGGCGCGGTCAAGCCATGCAGCGTGCTGTACCCGTTGGCGAGGGCGCCATGGCCGCATTGTTGGGGGCGACCGAAGAACAAGCCTTGGCGTTGTGTGTCGCAGGAAAGCCGTTTGGCGTTTGTACCATCGCCAATGACAATGCGCCGGGGCAAATTGTGATCTCTGGGGCCAAAGCCGCCATCGACGAAGCGATTAAACTGGCCAAGGAAGTCGGCGTGAAAAAGGCTGTTTTACTACCGGTTTCCGCGCCGTTTCATTGCCCGCTCATGCAACCCGCCGCCGATGAAATGGCCGAAGCCTTGGCGCAAGTGCAGATCAAAACGCCGTTGGTGCCGTTGGTGGCCAATGTCACGGCAGAACCTAGCATCAACCCGCAAAGTATTCGCCGGAATTTAGCCGAACAAATCACTGGCCGGGTACGCTGGCGCGAAAGCATGCAATGCATGATAGCTGGCGGCGTTGATACATTTGTTGAAATTGGCGCGGGCAAGGTGTTGACCTTGTTGGTACGCCGGATATCAGATCAAGCAGTGGGCATATCGGTGAACACCCCGGATAGCATTGCTGCATTTGCTCAAAAGCTAAAACAGGAGACGTAATACCCATGTTTGATCTAACCGGAAAACGAGCCTTAGTCACGGGTGCTACCGGCGGTCTTGGCGGTGCGATTGCCAAAGCCTTGCACCAAGCCGGAGCGCATGTGGCGCTGTCGGGTACGCGCAAAGAAAAACTCGAAGAAGTTGCGCACGAAATGGGCGAACGGGTTGTGGTGATTGCCGCCAATCTTGGTGATGCCGACAGTGTCGATGGCTTGGTCCCGGCCGCAATTTCCGCCATGGGCGGCGTCGATATTTTGGTGTCCAATGCCGGTGTCACCCGCGATGGTTTATTGATGCGGATGAAAGACGAAGACTGGGACTGGGTGATGCGGGTCAATTTAGAGGCTTATTTTCGCTTGTCCCGCGCTGCCATGCGCGGCATGATGAAAGCCCGCTGGGGCCGTGTTATCGGCATTACTTCGGTGGTTGGCGTTACCGGAAATGCCGGTCAAACCAATTATGCCGCCTCCAAAGCTGGCATGATCGGCTTTTCCAAAGCCCTTGCCCAAGAGACCGCAAAACGCGGCATTACCGTAAATTGTATCGCCCCCGGCTTTATCCAGTCCCCGATGACCGACGCCCTAACCGACAAACAAAAAGAAGCAATTCTAGCCAATATTCCGGCGGGAACCCTTGGCACCGGCCAAGATATCGCTGCGGCTTGCGCGTATTTGGCTTCCAATGAAGCTGGCTATGTCACCGGCCAAACCCTACACGTTAACGGTGGGATGGCGATGGTGTAGTCTGGGTGGTTTTTCGCCCATATCTCATTGGCCAACGCTTGCTTCCAAAAGATACTAATCCCCGTGGACGGCCAATAGAGAAATGCGCGAAGCACGGATGGAAGGGGCTACGCCGCCAAGGAAGCCAACAATAAGAGCCAGAATGATGCCGGTGATGATCGACGAAGTGGTAACTTCGAATAAGAACACCACTTGGGTAAAACCAGCCCCCAAGGTTGACGTACTAATGCCATTGAACAACAGGTACGCGAACAATGAACCGATAATTCCACCTATGAAGCTGAGCAACAATGCCTCAATCATCGTGCCAACAAATGCGGCAAAACCACTAAAACCCAAAGTGCGCAATGTAGCGATTTCACGGGTGCGAGCATCGACAGATGCATACATCGCATTCCAGGCGCCAGCCAAAGCGCCGATGGCCATGATGATCGACAACGGCCAACCCATATACATAATGATGCTCGATAATTGACCGGCTTGGCTGGCAAAAAATTGTTTTTCGGTGACGATATCAAGATTAACTTGCGGTTCGGCTTCGGCCCATGCAATTAACTTTTCCAAGCCATCAGCACCATCCAGCTTCACCCGCATGGACTGATAACTAGAGCCGCGTTGATATAGCACTTGTAATACACCAGCATCTGTCCAAATCTCGGATTCAAATGCGGTGCCGCCGGTACTAAACGCGCCAACGACACGCCATGTATTATTGCCCAGTTTAATTTCGGAACCTACGTCAAACCCAGCGAACTCGCGCAAAACCGCTTCGCCGACAATGAGCTCATTGCTGCCGGAGGCAAACATCCGCCCTTGGGAAATTCTCAAACCGGAACGTAAGTTTACGGCTTCGGACTCAACGCCGCGCAGGGGTAAGTTCACCTCTGTTTGCGTGGTTCGTTTTATCCCATCCACAATCACATATAATTCCGCAGATGCCATCGTATCGCCGGCTGCATTGCGGGCCAAGCCGGGAGCTTCGCGGATCAAACGGGTTTGATCTCGCGACAATCCGCTGTTTAGCTCGGCTTGCGCGCCTTTTCGTAACACAACCGCAATATCATCGGAGCCAGAACCAGCCAATGTCGCCTGAAACCCATTGGCCATCGCCCCAAACGCCAATAACACACCGACCACCAAGGCAATCGACAACACGGTGCTGATCGACATCCCCCAGCGCTGTGGGATAGAGCGTAAATTTAACGCGGTA
>JAESUG010000197.1 GCA_016763185.1 Robiginitomaculum sp.
ATGCGCGGCACATTTGCCAATATTCGCATCCGTAATCAAATGTTGGATGATGTCGAAGGGGGTTACACCAAGCATTTCCCCGATGGCACCCAACAATCGATTTATGATGCGGCCATGGCCTATGCGCAAGAAGACACCCCATTGGTGATCATAACCGGCAAGGAATATGGCACCGGTTCTTCACGAGACTGGGCGGCTAAGGGGACGCGATTGCTCGGCGTTCGGGCAGTATTGGCAGAAAGCTTCGAACGTATTCACCGATCCAATTTGATCGGTATGGGGGTTATCCCGTTACAGTTTGAAGGCGGCATATCCGGGACTTCCCTTGGGCTTAGCGGTGAGGAGCGCCTTAGTATTTCCGGCTTTGACAGCTTGGTGCCGCAAGGCAAGGTGCAGGTCAGTGTCGAATTTACCGACGGCAGCACGCAACAGTTTGCGGCTTTGGTTCGTATTGATACGGAAACCGAGTTGGATTATTTCAAAAATGGTGGGATTTTGCATTATGTGTTACGCAATCTGGCGCGCAATGCGTAAACCACTTTTTCACACACCTCGCGAAAAGGTGAGATACTTGTGTCTGGCGGACAGCGAATTTATCCGATAAAGAAATGGGTATGAAACGTTTATCTATCTCAATTTTAGTGCTGGCTTTTATGAGTATCAGCATTTTTGGTGCGAAGGCCGAGCCAGTGGCCCCAGCCACTCGTTCTGTTTTACCCGTGGCCGAGGCCACTCGTCCTGTTTTAGTAGAGCTTTTTACCTCACAGGGTTGCGCGAATTGCCCGAAAGCCAATCGGTTTCTAGCGGAACTGGCCGAGGATCCAAATGTTATTACCCTTAGCTTGGCGGTTGATTATTGGGATTATCTGGGGTGGAAAGACACGTTTGCCATGTCTGATTTTACGGCGCGCCAAAAGGAATATGGCGAACATTTGCGCGCCCGTCGCCCCTATACTCCGCAAATTATTATTGATGGTGAAACCTTGATCAAAGGCACACGCCAAGCCAAAATACGTAAGACTATCAACAAACTAGCCGAAACCCAAGCCCAAGGCCCGCAGATATCATTAACCCGTGAAAATGGCCAAATGCGTTTGGAAATTGCCGCAGGGTTGGCGCCCAAAAACGGTGCTGTGATTTTGATCGCTGATTATATGCCCGGCGTGCAGCAAATAGAAATTGCCGCCGGTGAAAACGAGGGTAAAGTACTGGACCAAGTAAATATGGTCACTCGGTTGCGACCCATCGGTACTTGGAACGGGGAGGCCGTGAGCCTCATCATCGCCGCCGCCGATGCCGGTTCATGCGTTGCCATCCTCCAAGAAGCCGGGCCAGGGCGCGTGCTGGCTGTGACCAAGCTTGAAGGTTAGGACGTAACGAGCCAAACTTCGTGCTTAATCATCACGAAACTTTGATCGTTTATGGCTTTCAAGCTCGTTAGTTGTTTAAAAAAAATCAAAACTTGCATCCAAAAAGCCGGTGTACTGCATCCTGTGGGTAAGACTGCACATGCGGTAAATCTGTGGTGGAAAGATGTGCTACATCATGACAATCATGTAATATTTGTTGAAAAACAATAAATATTGATTGACTTTCGCGATGTAAGTGTTCACTGCTTGAAATGGAACAAAAGAAAATAGGCTGTCTAATGCGTCGATTGATCATCATTTTAGCAAGTACATCCATGCTTGGGGCCTGCGCTAGTTTTGGAGATGCATCTATACTCCCTTCAATGTTAGCGGTTCCTGCCTCTACCATAGCGGAGATTGCGCCACGGACTTGGCGAAGTGTCTATGAGAGCAATGAAAATGTACGGTCCGTATCATGGGTTGCCAGTTTTGGTGATGTCGCGATGGAAAATTTGGTGGCCGAGGCCTTGGCCAACAATCACAATTTAGCCGCCGGTGCCGCCAGAGTTGAACAAGCCATGGCCTTGGCCCGAATTAGCTATGCTGCCCGCCTTCCCGTGGTTAGTTTGGGTGCAAATGGGTCGCGGGCGCTTGTGCCCAATGCCACAGATAGCAATACGTATAGCGGTAATATTTCGGCCAGTTGGGAAGCAGATATTTGGGGCCGAGTTCGAGATCGGGCTAAGGCCGGGGCGCAAGATGCGGCGGCTTCTCAAGCAGATTATGATGCTTTGCGGTTGTCGATTGCCGGTCAAACGGCCATCGCATGGATTGATCTGATTGCAGCGGCACAACAAGAGGCGCTGGCGGCGGATGATGTCGCGACCAGAGAGGGTTCATTTGGAATTGTCGAGCGTCGTTATCGGCGCGGACTTTCTACCGCCTTGGATATTCGTTTGGCTCGTTCGGCCTTGGCCGGAAGTCGGGCTGGCTTGTCGTTGCAAAAGCAACAACATGCCAATGCGGCCAGACGGTTAGAAATTTTGCTAGGCAGATACCCCGGCCAAGAAGTAAAAGCGGCGGCAGCTTTGCCGGTGTTGTCCCCATTGGGTGTTCTTGGTACGCCAAGTGATCTGTTGACGCGGCGGCCAGATATCCGAAGTGCTGAACAGCGCCTGTCGGCGGCAGGGTTTCGTGTCAGCGACGCTCGAAAAGCATTACTGCCGAGCTTGTCACTTAGCGGCTCGGCCACAACCGGTGGAACCAATTTTGGCGATCTTTTTGATTTTGATCGGGCCATTGGCCAATTATTAGCCTCCGTAGCGCAACCCTTGTTTCGCGGCGGGGCGATCAAAGCCGATATCGCTCGCAATGAAGCAGCGCATCGTGAGCAATTGGAAAATTATGCGGCCGCAGTTCTGGTTGCTTGGCGCGAGACCGAGGACGCATTGTCCGGCGAGGTGTATTTAGCCGAGAGCGAGGCCGCGTTGCAAATTTCAGCATATGAAGCCAATGAGGCGCAAATATTAGCCGAGCGCGAATATGGACGCGGGGTTGGAACTATTTTTGAACTTCTTGATGCCCAGCGCCGCCGTATTTCTGCCGAGGAGCAATTGATCACGGCCAGTAGTGCGCGGGCCAGCAACCGGGTCAGCTTATTTTTAGCCCTTGGCGGCGACACACAACAACAAGCGGTACAAACCGCAGAACTTCAAAATGAGGGACGATAATTATGAGCCAGCAAACCAGCTATTCCAATCCAGCGGGCATTCCGGTGAAAAAGAGTAAAGCAAGGCTCATTGGCCGAATTATTTTCTTCTTTTTGCCGTTGTTGATTTTGGTGGCCGGGATCATTGGCTTTATGCTTTTGGGTCTAAAGTCACCGGTGGCTGAAAAAGAAGAAGACAATATCAAATCGGTTGCGGTCTTGGTTGAAAAGCCTTCCCTCGCGCCGGTTCATTTGCGCGTGCTGACCCAAGGTGAAGTGCAGGCAAGAATTGAAATTGATCTGGTTCCGCAAGTCGGCGGCAAAATCGAATACATCTCGCCCAGTTTTCTGCAGGGCGGTATCTTCAAAAAAGGCGAAGTTCTGATCCGGATTGAAACCGCTGATTTTGATTTACGAGTGGTCCAAGCCGATGCCGTTGTCGCCCAAGCGCAACAAGTGTTGATCCGCGAAGAAGCCGAAGCCCAAATCGCTGCTCGTGATTGGGAAGAATTAGGCGAAGGTGAAGCCTCGGCGCTCACCTTGCGTCAACCGCAACTGGCACAGGCCAAGGCATCTTTGGCGGCGGCAAATGCGTCATTGGCGGATGCGAAATTACAATTGGGACGCACCTCTATTCGCGCGCCTTTTGCGGGCAGAGTACGTACCAAAGCCGCTGATGTTGGGCAATTTGTTACCCCTGGCGCTCGGTTGGGCAGTATTTTTTCAACTGATGTGGTTGATGTGCGTTTGCCGCTAACGGATGTGGAGCTGGCGAAATTAGATCTGCCATTGGCGTTTGTTGAAGATGAAAACAATCCGGGACCGGATGTAAAGCTATCGGCGGTTGTCGCTGGAAAGCCACGGGTTTGGACCGGGCGAATTACGCGCACCGACAGCGCCATTGATCGAACCACTCGTGTATTGTTTGCCTTTGTTGAAGTACAAGAGCCGTATGGCAAAGGTGCAGATAATGGCATGCCGTTGATCGTTGGTTTGTTTGTGCAAGCCGAGGTACAAGGGCGCTCATTGCCCGATGCGATGACCATTTCGCGCTCTGCGTTGCGTGGCAATGATGTGGTCTATCTGGCCAAAGATGATGCATTGGAAATTGTAACAGTAGAAGTGGCTTCATCGGATCGCAATTCAGCAATTATCACATCTGGTTTGAGCGTAACTGACAATGTGATTACCTCGCCCGTGCGCGGGGCAAGCGACGGCATGGTGGTGCAGATCATCACGAGAGCAGCTGTAAATACGGTAGACGACGCAAGCCAAGAAACCAAAGGAGAATAGATCATGACCGGAATTATTGCTTGGTGGGCGAATAACAAAGTCGCCGCAAATTTATTGATGGTGGCTATTTTATTGGCGGGAACGATCTCGTTTTTTCGAATGGATCGTGAGATCAGCCCATCTGTTAAATTTCCCGGAGCGCGCGTTTCCGTGGTTTGGTTAGGTGCTGGTCCACAAGATATTGAAGAACAAATCACAGTCCGGTTAGAAGAAGCGGCCAGTCGCGTTGAAGGGGTTGATCGAATATGGTCCGTTTCACAAGAAAATATTGGTACTCTTTTTGTAATTGGCGAAGCAACCTTAGATAAAGACGCATTTTTGGCCGAAATTAAACGTGAAGTAGACGCCATTCCTACCTTCCCAGCGGCGGCGGAAGAAGTGCAGATCAGCCTATTTTCTAATGACCAAGAGGTGATGCGTATTGCGTTGTCCGGCGATGTGGACGAGCGATTGCTAAAGCGCCATGCTGAAAAAATGCGTCGTGGGTTGGCTTTATTGCCGCATGTACCATCGGTTCGGGTGTTTGGGGTCAGGAATGAAGAAGTATCTATTGAGGTTTCCGAAGGTGCGTTGCGCCAATATGGGCTGACCTTTTCTGATGTTGCTACTGCCATTCGCGGAAGTTCCGTCAATTTATCTTCGGGCAATGTGCGAACCTCGGTCGGTGATATGCAATTGCGAACCAGACAATTAGCCGACAGCCAACAGGATTTTGAAAATGTTATTGTTCGTCAAACGCCCGGTGGTGCCACCATTCGGGTTGGTGATGTTGCCAATGTCATAGATGGGTTTGCTGACGTGAACTTATTGGCGACGATGAACGGCGAGCGCACGGTTTTGATCAATATTATTTCTGGTGACAATATGGACGTGGTGGCCATGTCTAGGGAAGTAAAAGAATACATGGAAAAGGCGGAAGAACAATTACCGCCGGGCCTTAAGTTGACGCTTTGGTCCGATACCTCCGAAGTATTTTCAGATCGGATCAACACCATATTGTGGAATTTCGCGACCGGACTGTTGTTGGTCGTCGCTATGTTGTTTTTGTTTTTGCGCCCGGCGATTGCATTTTGGGTGGCGGTCGGAATTGCCACAGCCTTTACGGGCGGCGTGATATTTCTACCGTTGAATGATATTTCGTTTAGCATGATCTCAACCTTTGCCTTTTTGCTGGTGATCGGGGTGGTGGTTGACGATGCGATCATTGTTGGCGAGGCCATTCACCGAGAACATGAACACGGCAGGTTTGGGCCAAAGTCAGCGGTTGGCGGCACCAAGATGGTGGTCAAACCGGTGATTTTTGCGGTATTGACCACGATGATTTTCTTTGCGCCATGGATGTTTATTTCTGGTGCAACCCGCGAGTTTACGCGGGCAATTTCGTTGGTGGTTGTTTTGGCTTTGGTGTTCTCATTGATCGAAAGCCTGTTGATCTTGCCGGCGCATTTGGCGCACTTAAAACCAATAAAAGCGACCAGTCGTTTCGCCAAGTTTCAAGAAGCTCTAGCCGGTAGTATTGTAACCTTCGCCCACAAACGGTACCGGCCATTTATGGCTTTGACCTTAAAACACCGCTATATCACGGTCACAACATTTTTGACGATCGGGATATTGTCGATCGGGTTAATGGCGCAAGGGATTGTCCGATTTACCTTCATGCCGGAAACCGAAAGCGATCAGGTTTCCATTGATGTGACCTTGCCGGAAGGCACGCCCTATTCGCGCACGCTTGAGGTATTAGCGCAAATCCAAAGCGCCGAGAAAGAACTGGAAAGGGAAGTCAACGCCCGCGAAGGAAAGTTGATTGAAAACTGGTACACCCGCTCTCGCGAGAACAATGTTTTGGCATTGGTGAAACTGGTTGGTGCCGAAGAGCGCTCCATGACTGCGAAGGCTACGGCGGAACGCCTGCGTGAGTTAATCGGCGAAGTTCCAGATGCCGAAGAGATCACGGTGGAATATAGAAATGAAAACGATGACCCGCCGTTACAATATGTATTAAATTCAACCAATATGGAAAGTTTACAAGCCGCCGCCGATGACCTGATGACGCAATTGCGTTCGTATGAAGGGGTCTTTAATGTGGTTAATGATAGTCAATCGGCATCCGAAGAAATTCGCTTTACGCTAAAACCGGGCGCTGAAACATTGGGCATTACTATTTCTGATGTGGCCCGTCAGGTGCGCCAGGGGTTCTTTGGCGTTGAGGTCCAGCGTCTGCCCCGCGATGGTGAAGATGTTCGGGTGTTTGTGCGCTATCCAAAAGCGGATCGCGAATCGCTTGATTATTTGAAAAATATGCGTATTCGCACCCAAGATGGCCGTGAATTGCCGCTGTATTCAGTGGCTGATCTGACCTTCGAACCGGGGATTAACCGGATTTTGCGCCGTGAACGACAACGGGCGATCATTGTGTCGGCTGAGGTGATCACCGATCGGGTGAGCGAAGTTCGAAAAGACTTGGACGAAACCTTCTTTGATGATTTTGATACCAGAAACCCCGATGTCACCCGTGGTGCTATCGGCCAAGCGCAAGGAGAGGCTGATTTTCTGGCTGAGATGATGATCTTGTCGCTGATTGCCATCGGTGTGGCCTATATCCTGGTAGCCGTAGCGTTTCGTTCGTATGGCGAGCCGTTATTGATCTTGTTTGCTGCCATTCCGTTTTGTTATACGGGCGCGGTGCTCGGCCATTTGGTGTTCGGCTTGAACATGACCCTGTTCTCGTTCATGGGGGTGATGGCCGCCGCCGGGGTGGCGGTGAATGATAATTTGGTATTGTTGGATTATGTTCATCGATTGCGCGCTACCGGCATGGGCGGTGCGAAGGCACTGGTTGAGGCCGGGGTTGAACGCTTTCGTCCGATCTTGCTGACCTCGCTGACCACATTTATTGGTTTGATGCCGTTAATGATGGAAAAATCAATCCAGGCGGCGTTTTTGATCCCAATTGGTCTATCCTTGGCCTTTGGCGTGTTGTTTGCGCTATTTGTCACCTTGTTCTTGGTGCCATCATTGTATGGTATTGGTGCTGATATTCGTCGCTATTTTATCTTTTTGTGGAGCGGTAAATCACAAGGTCGGTTTGGGGCCAGCATCGAAAATTTCGATCCAGATGAAGTGATCGATACCTTTGTTCCAGAGCCAGCCGAGTAACACCATCTAACCAAACTGTAATAAATCAATAGGCGGTGCGGGATTGTTTGCACCGCCTATATTATCTAAACTGCATGAGAACTCTTGGGGAGAAAACTATGAAAAAACGTTTATTGGCAGCCGGTGCTGCTATTGCTGTATTAGCCGCGTGTAATACGATCACGCAAACTGAACAAGCTGCCGTAGAACAAGTTGAAGCGGTGGCCATGGTCAAAGCTGCTGAACTTGGCGCTTGGGGCATTGAGCTTGATCAGATGGATCATGAAGCAAAGCCCGGAGATGATTTTTTTCGCTATGTAAATGGCAAATGGCTGGACGAGTTTGTGATTCCGGCGGATCGTACCAGCTATAATTCGTTCACCGTATTGGCGGAGCGTTCCGAAAAACAAGTACGCACCATCATCCAAGATGCGGCAACGGCAAATAGCCCCAGCGGATCACCGGAGCAAAAAATTGGCGATCTATACGCCAGCTTTATGGATGAAGCCGCCATTGAAGCCAACGGACTAACGTCATTACAAGCCGATTTAGATCTGATCGCCGCCGCAACCTCTAATGATGAAATTGCACAAATTATGGTCCGGCGTGATCTGGCTGCCAATCGGTTGTTTGGCGGGTTTGTCAATATCGACAGCAAGCAAACCGACGAATATGCGGTCTACGTAAATCATGGCGGACTAGGTCTGCCCAATCGCAATTTTTATCTGGATACAGACGAACGTTCGGTCGTGGTCCGCGCCGGCTATCAAGCTTATATCGCTCAAATGCTGGGCTTGGCAGAGGCCGCTGATGCTGAGGCTAAAGCCGCAGTGATCATGGCGCTTGAAACCCAAATTGCGGAGGCCCATTGGGATCGGGTAGATCGGCGTAATCGCGATCTGACTTATAATAAAATGACTATGGATGAGCTGGCCGCTTTTGCACCGGGATATCCGTGGGCAAAGGCCAATGCGGTGATCGGCCTTGATGTCGATACCATGATTATTTCAGAAAAAAGCGCTTTTCCAAAATTGGCGAAAATCTTTGGCGAAACATCGCTGGATGACTGGAAAGCCTATCTGACCTTTCATGCATTGTCCTCTAACGCTACGACGTTGCCGAAAGCCTTTGATGATGCCAGATTTGATTTTTATGGCAAAACACTAAGTGGCCAACCGGAACAGCGCGAACGTTGGAAACGGGCAGTTGCCGTGGTCAACGGCAATTTAGGTGAAGCGATTGGCGAAGTATATGTCGCCAAGCATTTCCCACCAGACTCCAAGCAAAAAATGGATGTATTGGTTGAAAACGTCCGTACCGCCTTGGGCCAACGTATTGATGGCCTAGAATGGATGTCCGATGACACCAAGGTCGAAGCGCGTAGCAAGCTAGCAGCGTTTATCCCGAAAATTGGCTATACGGAAAAGTGGAATGACTATTCTTCGATGCATATCAGCCGCGATGATTTATTTGGAAATTCCAAAGCTGGGCGGATCTGGCGCTGGAATGATCAATTGTCCAATCTTGGCAAGCCGATCGACAAAACCGAATGGTTTATGAACCCGCAAAGAGTAAATGCTTATTACTCCCCACAGCGTAATGAAATTGTGTTCCCAGCGGCGATTTTGCAAGCACCGTTTTTTGATCCAAATGCGGACCCGGCGGTAAATTATGGTGCCATTGGCGCGGTGATTGGCCATGAAATGGGCCACGGCTTTGATGACCAAGGCTCCAAGTCTGATGGCACGGGTACTTTGCGCGATTGGTGGAGTGAGGCAGATAAAAAATCCTTTGAAGCCAGAGCGGCCCAGCTTGGCGATCAATATAGCCAGTTTTCTCCGTTGGAAGGCCATAACGTAAATGGCAAAGCAACCATGGGCGAAAATATTGGTGATTTAGGTGGCCTGACCTTTGCGTTGGCAGCCTATCATCTATCGCTAAATGGTGAGCCAGCTCCGGTGATTGACGGCTTTACCGGCGATCAGCGACTGTTTATGTCATGGGCGCAGGTTTGGCGTGGTAAATTCCGTGATGAAGCGATGATTAACCGGCTAAAAACTGCACCGCATTCACCGAATGAATATCGCACCAACGGCGTGGTTCGCAATATGGACGCGTGGTACACCGCCTTTGATATCAAAGAGGATGATGCCATGTATCTACCACCAGAACAGCGGGTTCGTATCTGGTAATGGATGTAAGCTTACAATAAAAAAACCCCGTACCCGGTTGGTGCGGGGTTTTTTATTGTGCTAGTTACGCCCTTTGATCGTCCGCAAAATGGCACCGCCAAAGGCACGAAATTGGTCAAAGCGTGCGGGGTGACACGCGCCGATATATTCTAGCGATCCATCAATTCGTCCAGGCAGTCCAGCCAATTTTCCAACCGGTAACCGTGCAAAGCTGTCACACAATGCAAAAATCAATTTTCGCTGTCCAGCTGCCGGGCCAGATTGCACCAAGCATCCAGATTTTAGCGGTAGATAGGCGCTGGCATAATATTTTTTATAATGGTCATGCCCTCGGCCCAGATCAATTTGGGTGATACCCAACTCAGGCGCTTGTTCGATCACACCGTGCAAGAGCAATAATCCCGGCGACACCCGTGCAAATGTATCATCATAGGCCGCGATCCACGAATGATAAACGCCATTGGCCAACAAACCTAATTCGGCTGCGGCCCAGGTGTTGCCGATCCGATAGCCAAACAAGACCGTTTGGAAGTGGGGATGGCGCGACACAAATGCAGTCTCCAGTAATGCGCGAACCCATTGGATACGCAATACGTCTAGTTTGCCGGTGCGCTTAAATTGCTGGTGTTTCCAACTAAACAATAAATTGAGCAAGCTATGGTCGCGCACATTGGGGACAAATTCTGCCGAACCATAATCGCGCAACACACCTCTGGCCCGTTGGCGCATTTTTTTGAAATATTTGTGGTGTTGTTGTTGTTGTTGCGCAAAATAATGATCGGGGCCTTGGCTCAAGTCCACAAGGTGTGAGCTTTCCACGTGGGTGCTAAATTTTTCCATTACCGGGCGCGGTTCGCTCCATGCGGAAAACGGCAAGGCACCAATACCAGCCTCGGCCAATACGTCGGTGGTTACGGCGCTAAACCCAGGCTCTGCAATCATGCCTTGATGGTCGGAAATCGGTGCGCCAACGGGCCGGGCCAAATTGCCTTTATAGCGATGAAAGGCAAACCAAGCTCGATGGCCCTTTTGGTCTTCGGCGATTAAAACGCGGGTGTCCGGCCGTTGTTCTGCGACCAATACCGCGAATTGTGGGTGTAAAAATGGGCTGTTCCAAATGATGGTGGCTTGGCCAGCATCCGCCCATCGTTGCCGGTCCTCGGCCCCAACTTCTTTGGGTTTGCAAATGGTAAGTTTCGCCAACATTTTTTGCTCTTTTGCTTTTAAGTGATCGAGTTATAGCAAAATGAGACTTAAAAACGGTTACGATTCAGGGTTAATTTTAATGAATTTCTTCAACGGTTACGACTTGGTTATGTGCTTCTATCGCAAGAGAAAATTTGCGTAAAGATTGCCGCCAGAGCAAGATTTGATCGGTTACATTGCCCAGCGCAACCCCGCCTGCCAGATAGACATCCATCTCCAAAATCAACGCATTTCCACTTGGCGAACGATAGGCCCGCACAAACCGGTTTTCCCGGTTCCACTGATCAATATCCAACAAAGTGTTCGCCGCCTGTTTGGTTTCTTGTATCACCGCTCGCATTTGAAACTCGGTACAGCTCTGCTCCGCGTCTTGGCAATTATAACCGTAGATAAACCACACAACACCATCATCGACCACCAACCGGTTATCAGCGATCACGCCAAGTCCATCCACCGGTTCTTGAGTATATTTCAGGCCCAACAGATCGAGAGTTTCCGCCAAGTCTTGGATGGTAAAAGCCGTGTGTACCACGCGCGTACCTTGTGCCACAACGATGTTTGTGGTCGCGACAAGCAAGATAAAAATGAACAAAAAAACGCGCATGTAAACCCTTTGATCTTTGAGATATGTACCTGTAAAATCGTCACAAGTCGATAGGCACAAGGGTTGAACAAGCCCTTGAAATGAGGGTATCTAGGCAGCATAAGAACAACAAGTTGGCAATGGTGCCAAATTCCTCAAACCGAGATAATAAAAATCATGACCAACAAGAATTCTATCGTTTCTTTAAAATCAATTCGATGGGTTTCAATCATTTTGATTGTAATCCTAGCTGGATTTTTATTGCTCCGAGAGCTAAATCCACCGATTCAGCAAGCCACACAAAGTTCAGGCCGGGCTGCCATTGGCGGTAATTTTACCTTGACCAATCATCACGGGGAGGAGGTGACCCAAGCCGACTTTCTGGGCAAACCAGCATTGCTATTTTTTGGGTTTACCCATTGCCCCGATATCTGTCCGACTGCCTTGCAGCAAATGGGCGTGGCGATGCAGATCATGGGCAAGGATGCACCAAAGGTTCAAGCTATATTGATCACAGTCGACCCACAGCGCGACACGCCTGAATTGCTGGCGCAATATGTAAGCTTGAACGGATTTCCCGAAAATCTGGTTGGATTGACCGGTACCGACGAACAAATTGAAGCGGTGGCCAAAACTTGGGCCGTGTATTACCAGCGCTCGGGTGAGGCGGACGAAGATTATGATATGGACCATTCAACGATTATTTTTTTGATGGCTGCCAATGGTGAATTTGTCACCGGGTTTTCACATAATGACAGCCCGGAGCTGATCGCTTCGTGTCTAACCAATCATTTGGCCGGGCGGCCTTGCCGTCGATGAATGGGCTGCCGGATCACCCAAATGGTCCGGTGCAAATGATTGTGCGTCCCAAGGCCCGAAAAATTTCGTTGCGCTTGGATCACGCCACTCGCCAAGCGACATTAGTGTTACCCCATAAACGCTATGCTGCCCAAGGTGAGAAATTACTGCGCCAACGCTCCACTTGGTTGTCTGAACAATGGCAAGCCTTGCCGCCGCCAATGCCGTTTGTTCCGGACGCTAAGATATTATTTGAAGGCGAACCCACCCAACTGGTGTTTGAACAAGGCCGAGGCCGTGCCCGCCATATCGAACACACTTTAGTGGTTCCGGCAACGCAAATTGAGGCCTTTGCCACTCGGGTGCGCCGGGCGTTGATTGAGCTGGCGCGCGCCGCATTAGAAACTCAAGTGGCTATCCATGCCCAAAATTTAAACCTAACGCCAAATGGGGTAACCGTTCGGGATACCCGTAGTCGTTGGGGTTCGTGCAGTTCCGCTGGGAATTTAAACTTTTCTTGGCGGTTAATTTGTGCGCCAAAAACGGTACTTTCCTATGTGGCGGCGCATGAAGTAGCGCATTTACGCGAGGCGCATCACGGCCCCGCCTTTTGGCAAGAGGTGGCGCGAACCTACCCTGAACCGGCCCCGGCCAGAAAATATTTGCGCGATCATGCGCCACAGCTATTTGCAGTGGGTGCGATCCAATAATGCGGGTACACTTGTGCCATAGTACAACCCAAGGAGAACGATTTTGACAGATACGCCCTTTTCTAAATTGATTGCGATGACGGACCGATATGGGGGGCTTAGTTTTGAAAATTACTCCTTGATCCGTTCGTTGGCCGAACGGCTTCGCGCTGGATTTTGCCAATATTTAAGCGCCGATGATGGCGAGTGCGTCTACTTGGTGCCGCCCACCGGCGGGTTTGCCGCGCAAGCCCACGGCAGCGCCGCATTTTCCGTTTCAGGAACTGGGTTTTTACCTTTAGCGCCGATTAGCTTTGGGTTAGCGGTTCGGGTTAGCATCAAATCAGACTGGCTGCGGGTGGTGTTTATGTGCGAGGTTGATGGCGGTCAATTACGAGTTCATATGGAAGGCGGCGATAGTTTCGAGCTACCGGTTGATTTAACCGATGAAGCCATACAGCCCTTATTTGCGCCGCTCTACCGCCACATATATGATTGGTTTCATCACCGGGTCGATCAATTTGAACAAGGCAGTTATGGCAGCAATGACATCGGCTTTGAGATCATTAATTTACCGGATGAAAACTGATCGCTCGCCAAATCACGGTGCCGACAAAATGTGGTCGCGGACCCAGTTTGCAAACTGCTCTGGCGACATCACATAAAATCCTTCGGTTTGTACTGCTTGTTGCTTAATCCATCTTTCCTCCCCCGCCAAAAGCAGGGGAGGAAAGATAAACTTGGTCAAGTAAAAAAACATTGCGGGGTTTGCGATGTTTCCCCCGTGGAGATCGGTTGCCGAAACCTGCGAAAACCGGCTAAAGTCAGCACGCGTGTCCCATGCCCGCCTTTGCGGGCCATATCCTTATCTGTTTACAGTTTACCATGTCAAACAACCAAAACTGATCATTAGATAACCCGTTTTCATTGATATTTTAGCGGTTGCTCAGGGCGGGTGGATGCTTTTCGTTTATCCTCAGGTTTGAAGCGCTATTTTTTGGCGCAATTGGCGGTTTTTGGTGTTTTGTGGCACTTTATACGTAGCAAGCGGCGAATGATTGCTGATACTGGCCATGCATTATGGCGCGCTTTATCGCTATCCGTGGACTATTATTTCGCCTTCTCCAACCCACCACCTGTCACCCCACGACTTGTTCGGGGGGTCCATAGCGCATTATGAAAAATGTTTGGGCTTATGGCACAAAGAGCTGGACCCCCCG
>JAESUG010000198.1 GCA_016763185.1 Robiginitomaculum sp.
ACGGTAATACCCCCATATTTAGAGGTACTCATAAGTAGAGCGATTTAAGTGGCCATTGTGGCCAGCTTTTGTTTAGGCGTTATTCCGCCTATGGCCATGTTAGGCCTGTCATTATTGTATGTCCAGAGCCACTTTGTGGCCGAGTTTTGCACCTCCTCTATCGTTGTAAATATGTATTGGGCGAGCCATTCATATCTTACTGTGCGGTTGTAACGCTCCACATAGGCATTTTGTTGCGGGTTGCCTGGCTGGATAAACATCAACGTGATGTTATGTTTCTTTGCCCATGCGGCCAGTAAATGACTGATATATTCGGGGCCGTTATCACAGCGTATGGCCTTCGGTTTGCCGCGCCACTCAATGATTTGGTCAAGCGCCCGAATGACACGCTCGGCAGGCAGAGAGAAGTCCACTTCAATCGCTAAGCCTTCACGGTTAAAATCATCAATGACGTTGAACGTCCTAAAACTACGCCCGTCCGAGAGCTGATCGTGCATGAAGTCCATCGACCAAGTCTCGTTGATGGTCTCTGGAACGGCCAGCGGCTCTGGCGTTTCGCGGTAGAGCCGTTTCTTAGGTTTGATGCGCAGATTAAGCTCTAGCTCGCGGTAAATTCGGTACACGCGCTTGTGGTTCCAACCGAAGCCTTTGACATTGCGCAGATATAAGAAGCACAGCTTAAAACCCCAACTGCGTTTGGCCTTGGTCAACCGCAAGAGCCAATCGGCTATCACCGCATTCTCATCGCTAAGCTTGGGAACGTAGCGATAGCAAGTCTCGCTAATTGTAAACATGTGACAGGCCGCCCGGATGCTTATGCGCCGATCAGACACATAAGCTTTGGCGATTTCGCGCCGGCGGGACGGCCTCACCACTTTTTTGACATAGCGTCCTTGATAATATCGTTCTGCAATTGCACGTCTGCATACATCTTTTTGAGACGCGCATTCTCTGCTTCTAGCTGCTTCATGCGCCCCATCAAAGACGCATCCATGCCGCCATACTTGGTGCGCCACTTATAGAAACTAGCGCTGCTCATGCCGTGTTCACGGCAAAGTTCTGACACGGGTGTGCCAGCCTCAGCTTGCTTTAATATGCCAATGATTTGGCTATCTGAATATCTCGATTTCTTCATAATAAAATCTCCTTCGTTAAAGTACGAGAAAATTCTACTTATGAGCACCCTTAAATATCGGGGGTATTACCAGTCCATAAGCTATGTTAGTCTCTTAATGTAATAATTTGAATTCAAAGCACATTTCTTTTTGGAAACACGGCAATATGGAAATTTTGAGTGAAAGCAAGTATCATGTCGACATAATTCAGTGGCGAGACTTTGAAATAATACATTATTATGATGAGAAAAATAATATTTACATAGAGTCTTCAGGAAATCAATTTTCTATTTCAGTCGCTGATAAAGTTCATAAATTTACCATTCCAGTCAATCCAGTAAAGAAATTACTTCTCAAATTCCGGATCACTCGTAGACTTTTTAGGTTAGATAAAAGCAATGCAGTATTCAATAAAGACGGTACTGCAATTATTGTTTTGTTTCTAGGTAACATTTACCGGTATGAACTTTCTACGAGAAAATGTGTGCATACCGGCACGCTACGACAATGTAGAAATGTATTACATCAAGGAATATGCGTCACGCCTGAGGGTCATATTATTTTTGGAGAATACGGCTCCAATGTACAAAGAGATTCAGTTCCAATCTGGATTTCAAAAGATGATGGGTTTACTTGGCAAATTGCATACGAATTTTCTAAAGGTAAAATAAAACATGTTCATGGCGTCTACTTTGATCATTTTACTCAAGACCTATGGATTCCTACCGGAGATTTTGATGGTGAATGCTATCTGGTAAGAGCAGATACTGAATTTAACACCATTAAGCGCTATGGCGATGGAACCCAACAATGGCGTCCTGTGTCTCTTTTTTTCACTGAAAATTCAATTATTTGGGGAATGGATAGCCAACTAGAAACAAATTTTTTGAAAAAGTTTAATCGACGCAGTGAGCAATTGGAAGCTGGTCAAGACTTACCTGGGCCAGTTTGGTATTCTAAACAGTTAAATGATGGGGTTGCACTACTTCAAACTACCCGAGAAATAGGACCCGGCGTAAAGACTGATTATGTACATATTTTTCTCTCACAGAATCTCGCTGACTGGCACGAAATTTCTCGTTACCGAAAAGACCATTACCCGATGAAATTTTTTAAATATGGCGTTCTTAGTTTCGCAGATGGTGACCAATCATCAAAAAGCTTCGCGATTCATGGTGAAGGCCTTAAAGGATTTGATGGTCGATCAGCAATTGCTCGCATTGTGGCAACTTCCGAATGAATATCCCTCCACCTCCAGCCAAAATATTGGCGATTGATACTCAGCTACAAAAAGCCTTAATGAAGGCACTCGGCTCTAATGAGAAAATCGATAAAACAAAAGTATGGGAATGGGTGGAAAAAGTCCGCCGATTTACCTCTTTTTACGGACATAGGTTACGTTCAATATCTAATAACCGGTTTGGAAATCAAAAAGTTGATAGTCAACTTGTTTGGATGGCCGACTTTATGCTTTCCAGCGCTTACCTCCATCCTGACAGGGGAGCATTACCACTTGATCCGCTCTTGCTAAATGGCTCTCTTTTCGCATATAGCGCACTCAGTAAGAGTCTGAATCATCAGGATGTTTTCACTAAAATTGCACTTGCTGTACAAACTCTAAAAGAGTTTCATAGCCAAAGAATTCAGCAACCCATAATGCCCCCTATGGGGCCTTCTTTTAACCCAAAACAAGCGAACATTTGGGGCGAAGAAGCAAGCACGGCACCAAGTGTTGTTATATTTTGCCCTAATCCCTACAGTCTCTATACGCTTGCATTATTGCAATTAATGCACTCTTACGGCGTTGAGATAAAAGGTATTATTGTCCGGAAGTTTACACCACAAAGAATTTGGGCAGAATTTCAACGTGATAGCTGGCGTATAGTAAAGAAGGTTATTAGAAAATTGATATTACGGCAGGATGAAAACCCTGAACCCACATTGGTTTCCAATAAGCGAATTCTTCAAGAAATTCATCAAACCCACAACAATGTTTACAAATTTGCAGAAGATCATCAAATCAATGCATTCGCTGTTGCCCGCTATGATCAAGAGGTGGTTTTGAAATGGTTGTCGCAACAAAACGCAGATGTCGGTTGCTTTACTGGTGGTGGAATGGTTAGCCCTGCGACCTTGGCCAAGTTTAACCTTGGTGTCATTAATATTCACATGGGGCACTTACCATACTATAGAGGAATGGATGTAGTGCAATGGCCGCTCTTAGAAGGTCGCTTTGATAATATCGGAGCGACCGCTCATTTCATGAACGAAGGTTTGGACACCGGGCCAGTTTTACAACAGATTTCAATTGATGTGAGAGCATGTAGTTCGCTCGGTGCTCTTCGCAATATCATTGGCGGTTGGATACCATTACTGCACTTAGACACAGTATTGGGTTTGGGTAGCGGCCGCATTTCAGGGCAAAAGCAGCGCAAGATTTATCGACTTTATTATTATGTACACGATACTTTAGTTGACATTATAGGCGATACTATTATCGATCGACCTGATTTGAGACAAGTTAATGAAACAAATACTGGAAAATTATTTGTGGAAACACTATCTATAGTTGTGAGCGACCAAGCCAGTTAGTAAAGTTTGAATGCAGCATAAATCAGATCAAAACCAGTGCAATTATTGAGACGTAATTCAATTGAGACGTAATTCAATTGAGACATAATTCAATTGAGACATAATTCATTAGGGTATCAGTTTCGTGCAATATTATTTGAAGTCAGAACGATGGCCACACACATCAGATTCCTCAAATATGATGTGTTATTGCGTGTGCCTGTAACCCAGTTAACGAAAACCTGATATATACATCTGATCATAGGCTTGCATCTATGCTAGCGTCATCTTCAGGAACGAATCTACACAAAATTTGGAAGTAAGTGGATGAAACAAGTAGTGCAAAATTTTCGCAATGGGGAATTAAATCTTCAGGACGTTCCTGTTCCTGCTCTTAAGTCCGGGACGCTGTTGGTGGCGACCCGGTGCTCGTTGATTAGTGCCGGTACTGAAAAGCAAATGATTGATTTAGCCAAAGCCAATCTTGCTGGCAAAGCAATAGCCCGGCCAGATCTGGTAAAGCAAGTATTGGGCAAGATCAAACGTGAAGGCCTCGCACCGACACTGGAAACCGTGTTTGCAAAACTGGATAACCCAGCACCGCTTGGATACAGCATTGCAAGCACACTAGTCGAGGTAAGCGCTGGAGTTTTAGAATTTCAAGCGGGTGATCGTATCGCTTGCGCCGGTGCGGGTTATGCCAATCATGCCGAGTTTAATGCTGTACCCAAAAACCTGTGCGCCCGCATTCCTGATGAAGTTGATGATGAAGACGCTAGTTTTGTCACCCTTGGTGCGATTGCACTACAAGGGGTGCGTCAAGCCGAGCCGTGTCTTGGGGACATCGTTGCCGTCACCGGCCTTGGGTTATTAGGTCAACTTACAGTTCAGTTGTTAAAAGCCAATGGCTGCCGTGTCATTGGATTTGATCCGGACCCCACAAAAGCAAGTTTGGCTGAAACTCTAGGGGCGGATATGGCAGTGAGTCACGATTTTGCCAGTGCTGTTAGAGGATTTACCCTTGGTAATGGGGCGGATATAGTAATTGTTACGGCATCCACAAAAAGCGATGGACCGGTCAATGATGCTGCGCAAGTATGCAGGATGAAAGGCCGTATAGTGGTTGTTGGTGTAGTCGGTATGGACCTAGAGCGAGACGCATATTACAAAAAAGAATTGGATTTGCGACTTTCCATGTCATACGGGCCGGGCCGGTATGACCCGTCTTACGAAGAAGGTGGTCACGACTATCCTTATGCCTATGTGCGTTGGACCGAACAGCGCAATATGCAGGCATTTTTAGAGCTGATTGCCCAGGGCCGTATAACGCCAAAAAAGCTAATCACCCATCGGTTTGATATTCATGATGCGGAAAAAGCCTATGCTCTATTAGCAAGTGATGAGCCGTATTTGGGTGTGGTGTTGACCTATAAACAGCCAACCACCGAGAAGCTTGAGCGCAAAATCACCCTTTCAACTCAAAAAACGAAAACCAGTAATAATAGTAAGAGCGGCGCTATTGGTTTTATCGGAGCTGGAAATTATGCCAAAGCAAAGCTTCTTCCGCCCTTGCAAAAAAACTCAGATGTTCGGTTTTCAGGCATTGTGACCTCAACCGGCGTTTCTGCACGCCATGTTGCCGACAAATTTGGGTTTGCATTCGCGGCTACTGACCACTACGAATTGCTCGAAGATGATGATACTACAACGGTGTTTATTGCCACCCGCCACGATAGCCATGCCGCCCTAACCACCAAGGCTCTAAAAGCGGGAAAGCATGTATTTATCGAAAAACCCCTTGCCCTTAATCGCGAACAACTAGCTGAGGTGCTACAGGCCCACGCAACGAGCCAAGGCAAATTAATGGTTGGTTTTAACCGCCGGTTTTCGCCGTTTGTGCGCGAAGCAAAAGCCGTACTTGCCGGGCGAAATGCGCCGCTGGTCATGCACTACCGCGTCAATGCAGGGTTCATCCCCGCTGAGAGCTGGATCCATGGCGCAGAAGGCGGTGGCCGCATCATCGGCGAGGCTTGCCATTTCATCGATGTCATGTGCTATCTGACCGGCGCACTACCCACGCAGGTTAGCGCAATTGCTGCCGAAGGATATCCAGACGCTCTTACCGCGCAAATCCGCTTTGCCGACGGCTCCATTGGCTCTCTCACCTACACATCCCTTGGCGACAAAAGCGTTCCCAAGGAATATCTCGAAGTTTTCACCGATGGGCTAGTCATCACCATAAACGATTATCGCACATTGAGCATTACCAAAAATGGCAAATCAACCAAGCGCAAACTAGCCGCCCAAGACAAAGGGCAAAAAGCCATGCTGGAAGCCTTCCTTACCTCTATCACTCAGGACAACGCAATGCCTATCCCGGTGGATGAACTAGCCGCCGTAACCGAGGCAAGTTTTGCGATAGAAGATGACATAGGAGGACACTCATGAAAGCTGAAAATATAAAAATACTCTGCGCACTACAAATCATAGGGGACTCACGGAATTCCAAGCGGATCGCGATGCTACAAGACGCCGGTTTTAAGGTTGAAGCCATCGCCTTTGAGCGCAAATTCCATAAGGGACGGCAACCGAGTTGTCGGGTTCAGACTATCGGCAAGATCAAACATGGACACTATCTTAGCCGCGCCATGAAAATGCTGGCTGCCATGCCGGCTATCCGGCGCGCCATCAAGTCAAATGATATGATCTATGCATCGGGCGCCGATATGGCGCTGATTTGCCTGCTGTCCGGCCTTGGCCTAGGACGACCGATTGCCCTTGAGACTGCCGATATTCGGGAATTGCAGACGGCCAAAGGCATAACAGGAAGAATAGTCCGGGCAGTTGATAAATGGCTTGCCAATTCGTGCAGTTTGCTGGTCGTCACCGCACCGGGCTTTATTGATGGGTATTATCGTCAGTGGTTGAAGGTAAAAACCCCAGCACTGATTATTGAAAACAAGTTGGAAGCACGGAAAGGTCAAGGCGAGGAAAGCCAGCCTAATATAGGGGTCATGGCAAGCACACCGCTAGTTGATCGACCGCTTCGGATAGGATATTTTGGCCTGTTGCGGTGGGAAAGCTCGTGGCGAATATTGAGCTCATTGGCCAGTGCACGACCCGATGATATAGAAATCGTTATCGCAGGGCATGTGATGGAACCAGTCGACCTTCTCGATCAGGTGGAAAGCTACGGCAATATAACCTACCGTGGGGAATACTGTTCGCCAGATGACCTGCCATCACTGTTTAACAGTGTAGATCTGATATGGGCTGTCTATCCAGATATCGGATCTGAGGACTGGAATTTGCGATGGGCACGGACCAATCGTTTTTATGAAAGCTGCTTTTTTCAAACGCCGATAATTTCAAGAGCAGGGTGCAGCGATGCCAAGGAGATCAACCGCCATAAAATAGGCCTGACTATTGATGAACAAGAACTCGATAAAATAGTCGCACAACTGCACAACATCACGCCCGAAGATATAAAAATCTGGTGGGAAAACATGGCCAACTTACCCCAGAATATCTATACATACACAACAGAAACAGAGCAGTTGAAACAGGCACTTTTGGATATTGCTATTGATCAACACCTATCAGATAACAGCCTGCACGAGGATAAATTAAATGAGTACTGAATTCGAAACAGAAGTAATCAACTGTCCCTATTGCTACAAAGGTGATAGTGCATTCTAGGCAACTGAAAATGGTTATACAGCAGCTAAATGTAATCATTACGGTCTTGTCTATGTCAACCCCGACCTTCTGCTTCCATGATCAGCAAGGCGGTCAAGACCGGCGTGCACCGAGAGCTGGATACCGGAAGGACAGTGATCGTCCATCGGATCGGCGGCAATGTCGTACTATACAAAGGGATGTTAGCAGAAATGTTCGCCGATGTGTGGGAAAAGTCCTAGCTAATATCCTGGATTGATGTTGGTGCCGGGTATGGTGAATTTGTCGAGGCTGTTGCTGCCAACGCTCCGGATGGTAGTAATATTCAGGGCCTGGAACCGATGAAGCCCAAAGCGGATGATGCCAAACGGCGTGGGTTGAACGTGCGCGAAGGGTATCTGAGCGACATCACCGAAAAATACGACTTTTTGTCACTGATCAATGTTTTTTCCCATATCCCTGATTTTCATGACTTTCTTAAAGATGTTAAAAAAATTCTGAAGCCAGACGGAGAATTTTTCCTCGAAACAGGCAATATTGGCGACTTGCCAAATGCCAGCGATGTTCCAACCGAGCTGGACCTCCCTGATCACCTTATATTCGCTGGTGAGAAGACCATTGCCGGATTTCTCACCGATGCCGGATTTTCCATCATCGAGATCAAATCCAGGAGAAAAGATACACCCCTCAACTCACTGAAAAATATTGCCAAAAAAGCGCTTGGCCGACAGGTTACACTGGCTCTGCCCTACACTTCACCATACAGAACACTGCTGATCCGTGCAAAACTGAAAGCCTATTGAATAATCATGCAGCCAAGACCCTATCAAATCTGCATCAATTGCGTCATGGACACCACCGACTCTATGATCGTCTTTGATGACAAGGGCGTGTGCGACCATTGCAATACCTATCATAGCAAAATCTTGCCAAACTGGGATACCGGTCCGCAGGGGCGGGCCGAGTTGGAGGAAGTAATCGAAACAATCAAAGCTGACGGCAAGGGCAAAGATTTTGATTGTATCGTTGGCATGAGCGGCGGCATTGACAGCTCTTATCTGACCTATTTGGCCAAAAAGGAATTTGGATTGCGACCCTTGGTTTTTCATGTGGATGCGGGCTGGAACTCGCAAACTGCAGTAAATAACATCCAGGTGCTCGTCGACAAACTTGGGCTTGACCTTTACACCGAGGTTATTGACTGGGAGGAAATGCGCGATCTGCAATTGGCATTTTTTAAGTCCAGGGTCTCCCACATTGATACGCCGCAGGATCATTCTTTCTTTGCCACCATGTACAAGTTCGCGCTGCAACATAAGGTCAAATATGTCCTGACCGGTGCCAATTTTTCAACCGAGTGCATCCGCAATCCGATCGAGTGGATGTATTACCAATCGGACTCGATCCAGATCAAGGACATTCACCGGCAATTTGGCAGCAAACCACTGATCCATTACCCGCTGACTAGCATTTTATGGCACAAGATTTATCTGCCTTATATCAAGGGCATCAAGGTCATCAAACCATTAAACCACATTCCCTATATCAAGACCGAAGCGGTCAAGATGTTGATCCGGGAGTTTGGCTGGCAGCCCTATCCGCAAAAACACTTCGAATCGAGATTTACCCGGTTTTATGAAGGTTATTGGTTGCCCCAAAAATTTGGCTATGACACGCGCCGGGTGCAGTTTTCGAGTCTGATACTGACCGATCAAATGACACGGGAGGATGCGTTAAAACAATTAGAAACGTCGCCCTATGATCAAGAAACAATCCATCACGATTTCGAATACATCGCCACCAAGCTGCAGGTCTCGATTGCGGAATTGCAAAGTTATCTCGATGCCCCGAACAAGAGTTACAAGGATTACAAATCCCAGGACAGCATCTATAAATATGGGGCCATGGCGATGAAATTGCTGGGACTGGAATTGGGTGGAAAAAGGTGATCTGTATTATCGACTACGGCTTGGGCAATATTCATGCCTTCTCCACCATCTATAAACGGCTTAATATATCCTGTACCATTGTAAAAACTGCTGATGATTTGCAAGGAGCAGAAAAACTGATCTTGCCCGGTGTCGGCGACTTTGATCATGCCATGAAGCTGTTAGAGGCTTCGGGGATGAGGGTGCCATTAGACGAGTTGGTATTGAAACAGAATGTGCCTGTACTTGGTATTTGTGTCGGCATGCAGATGATGGCCGAACGCAGTGACGAGGGAGATATGGACGGGCTTGGCTGGATCAGCGGCAGTGTTCGGCAAATAGACATCTCGCGACTAAACCAAAAGCCTCATTTGCCGCATATGGGCTGGAATGTCGCTGAGCCAGAGCGTTCGAACTCCTTATTCGAAGGCATAGACTTGGAGAAAGGTTTTTATTTTCTGCACGCCTACTATTTCGACTGTGCTAACCCGACAAACAGTCTTGCGAGGTCTGACTATGGCAACCGTTTCACCTCTGCCGTCAATCGGGACAATATTTACGGTGTACAGTTCCACCCCGAAAAGAGCCACAGTAACGGCATTCAGATTCTAAAAAACTTTGCAGGGCTATAGACATGCTACGATCAAGAATAATTCCTTGTTTGCTGATTCGCAACAAAGGCCTAGTGAAAACCGTGCAATTCAAGAACGGTAAATATGTCGGAGACCCGATCAATGCCGTCAAAATTTTCAATGAAAAACAAGTCGATGAACTCATCGTTCTTGATATTGACGCCACCAAAGAGGGGCGCGAACCGGACTACCGGATGATTGGAAACCTGGCTGCTGAATGCCGGATGCCATTTTGCTATGGTGGTGGTATTACCACGACAGAACAGGCATCAAGGATTATCAGCCTTGGCGTTGAAAAAGTTTCATTGAGCGCTGCTACCATCAGCAATCTGAAGCTTGCCTCTGAAATTGTCAAAGAGATCGGCACCCAAAGCGTGGTGATTACGCTGGACATCAAAAAGCGAGGTTTATTCGATAAATACGAGGTTTTTACTCATAACGGGACCAGAAAAACTGGCAAGGACCCTTTTGAGTTTGCCCGGGAACTCGAAGCTTTGGGAGCCGGAGAAATCGTAATTAATTCCATCGACAATGATGGAATGATGAAGGGGTATGACTTGGCTCTCATCAAAAAAATGCGCGACAGTATCAATGTCCCCATGACTGTTCTTGGCGGCGCTGGTCATTTGGATGATATTAGGGGCTTGATTGATCAATACCATATCATCGGCGCTGCCGCCGGCAGTCTGTTCGTTTTTAAAGGTGTTTATCGTGCCGTTTTGATCAATTATCCAAATGCATTCGAGATTGCGCGCTAGAATCCATCAGATGATCTGCGAACCTGTTCCTTGGTATCAAGTTTCCAACGTATATGGGGATTTTGGTTTGGTAATATTCTCATACCACTGCCATTTCGAGCGACAATGATATCCAAAAATCTAACTGGCCAGACAATTGAAAATATCTTAAAGAGATCTATGGAATTCCACATGGAAGCACGATATGTATTTGGTTTGAACAGGCGCATTTGTTTGAGAAGCTGGCACTGACTCTCAAGTTAAAATACGCTTGAATCAAATAAAAAGAACATGTTTGCAATTTATCAGATTATGAAATTATTCTTGAAGCTGGGACGATATTATGGGCGAAAAAATTGCGTTAGTCACTGGAATAACCGGGCAGGATGGCGCATATTTGGCTCGATTATTGCTTGAAAAAAATTACATCGTTTATGGCATTAAACGTCGGTCTTCGTCATTCAATACCGGTCGTATTAATGATTTATATGTTGATCCACTTGAGCACCAATCCCGGTTTAAACTGCGCTACGGGGATATGACCGATTCGACAAACCTCATCCGATTGGTTCAAGAAATAAAGCCGACTGAAATTTATAATCTAGCCGCGCAAAGTCATGTTCATGTCAGCTTTGAAACCCCGGAATATACCGCCAATGCCGATGCGCTCGGCACGTTACGGATGCTTGAAGCGATCCGAATACTAAAAATGGAAAAGACTGTCCGTTTCTATCAGGCATCGACGTCTGAATTATATGGCGAGATTCAGGAAATTCCACAGAGCGAGACCACGCCATTTTATCCGCGATCGCCCTATGCGGCGGCCAAGCTATACGCCTATTGGATCACAGTAAATTATCGTGAAGCCTATGGCATGCATGCCTCAAACGGTATTTTGTTCAACCATGAAGGGCCAATGCGCGGAGAAACCTTTGTCACCCGGAAAATCACGCGCGCAGTAGCCGCAATTCACTTGGGACAACAACAACACTTATTCTTGGGCAATATTGATGCCAAACGTGATTGGGGACATGCACGGGATTATGTGGAAGGCATGTGGCAGATGATGCAACAAGACGAACCCGACGACTATTGTCTGGCGACGGGTGAAAGTCATTCGGTTCGCGAATTTGTTGAATTGGCTTTTGCCGAAGTCGGGATCCCGATTATCTGGCGCGGGCAAGGAACCGATGAAATTGGCGTCAATAATGAAACCGGTGATACCCTAATCAAAATTAACCCGGTTTATTTTCGCCCGACTGATGTAAATGAATTACTCGGTGACCCGACCAAGGCTTTTGAAAAACTGGGTTGGAAACACACGACAAGTTTCAAACAATTGGTTGCCGAAATGGTTCAATCAGACTTGAAAAATATTGCGAAAGATAAGAAAATATAATTGCGGGATCATAGTTCAGGAAGACCAATGCCGCGAAAATCCGAAGGACAACCGTCATCTATGTAATTTTTGGAGCTGGAAAAATTTTTAGAAAAATCGAAAAATGCCGAATAAGCGGATCAACTGATCTCATTCCAGTGGTTAACCTGGGCGATCAAAGTGTAACGGGCATGTTTGTCAAACCCGACGAGCCCGATCCAGTAAAGGTGCCACTTGATCTGGTGTATTGTCCGCAAAGTATGTTTTTGCAATTGCGCTATACCGTCGATTCTGACCTCATGTATGCTTCGTATTGGTACCGTTCAGGTACCAACCAGACCATGCGTGACCATTTAAAAGGTATCACAATTGATATGGCCCAGCGGGTTGAATTGAGAGCCGGAGACATCTGCATTGATACCGGGTGCAATGATGGAACCTTGCTCAAAAACTATCAAATTGTAGACTTGGTACGGATCGGTTTTGATCCCTCAAATGCTATTTTAGACATCAAGCCCGAAGATGGCATTGAAACAGTCAATAGCTATTTTACCGCTGGCAACGCCAAAGCTGTACTTGCCGGCCGCAAAGCCAAAATCATTACCTCGATTTCGATGTTTTATGATCTTGATAACCCGGCAGCCTTCATCAACGACATCAAACAATGTCTGGATAGCGACGGCATCTGGATCATCGAGATGAATTATACCACCAATATGATCCGCGATCTTGGTTATGACATGATCGGACATGAGCACGTTGCCTATTACACTTTACTGTCGTTTGAAAAGCTGGTCAGGGCGCATGGGCTTTACGTCAACGACGTCAGTTTCAATTCAATCAATGGTGGCAGTATCCGTATTTTTGTTTCACGTACGAACAAGCAAACTGAAAATGTCACCACGACGCTGACAGCAGAGAAAAACCTGAAACTGGATTCGATTGACGCTTTTGCTGATTTTGGCACCCGGATCGATGAGTTTAGAACTAACCTAGTTCATCTCGTGGAAAACATTCGGGCCAAGGGACAGCGCATTGCCGCCTATGGCGCTTCGACCCGTGGCAATACCGTATTGCAGCACTGCGGCTTTACGAGAGAGCATATTTATGCTGCGCTGGACCGCAATCCGATCAAATGGGGCATGGAGATTTGCGGGTGCCGCATTCCGATTATCTCGGAACAAGAAGGTCGAGACGACCATCCGGAATACATGATGATCTTGCCCTATTATTTTCTGGAAGAATTTATCGAGCGTGAATCCGATTATCTTGATAAGGGCGGCAAGTTTATTGTCTACTTGCCGACACTTCGCATCCTGTCAAAATCAAAGGGCAAGTTGGTTGAGGAATTGGTCGGATAACCGTCAGTCGCGTCTGTTCGTCGAGGTGTACCCATATGGCATTGCCACCTAACAGCCCGCAAACAGGTTTCTTGCAAAACCTCATGGTTAGACATAAACAGCTGCTCCACACACTATTTAGTCTAGTTTTTATCAATTTAGTGATTGCCGGATTGGGGTTGGTGACCCGGGTCAGCATTGCCAATCTGATTGGTATTGAGAGTTTTGGGAAATTGGCCTTTGGTCTGGCTGTGGGTACTTTTGGTCTGTTGTTTGTACAATTCGGCCTTGAAAAATCTTTAGTTCGGGATCTGGTTCATCTTCCAGCACGGTTCGGTGAGATCGTTGAAGCCAGCTTGCTGGTACGAGCGATTTTGTTTCTGGCCTTTATGGCCGGCCTCATCGTTTCTGCTGTTTTTTTTGTAGAGACCAACTCCGATACCATTGGAATTAGCCTGATCATACTGGCAACCGTAGCCAGTGCGTTTTCCCTTGGCGGGGTTTATGATGCCTGGAAAGAGATGCGCCGGCACGCCGTTTACTACCTCGTACAACGGCTGACTTATTTTACATTAATCTGGTTGGTTATTTTTATTCCAGACTGGGATTTGTCGCTGTCACAGATTGGCATGTTCTTGATGGTCGGTGTGATCGCAAGTTTGCTGTTCGAATTTCGCTGGGCTTGGCCGCGGATTGATTTCAAACGAAAGCAAGGGTTGTGGCCATCCACGCTTTTTATCGTTCATTCGAATATATGGATATGGGTGGCCGTACTTACGGGCCATACGGTCGTCTATCTTAGTCAGATTTTTTTGAAATTTTTCTCGGGGAATGTAGAGCTTGGCGGCTATAGTGCCGCTTGGCTGGTTATTCAATTGGCGATCTTACTACATTCGCAAATTGGCCGAATTGGCTCCGAGGCTTCCGCCCGCTACACAAGGACTGATACCCCAGCCTCAAAACGCATGTGGTTTTATATTCGCTATAATTCGGTGATGGCGGGGCTTGGTTTAATGATCGGCCTTCCTTGCGTATTGTTTCCTGAGGTCATCATAAAAATTTATAGCCCAGAATATGCAAACGCGGCCGAGACTCTGCGTATTTTAGGATTTTATCCCATTTTTTTTGGGCCATATATGGCAGCGTTGCAGTATTTCATTTCCTGCCGATTGCAAAAAACCTATCTGGCTTCGATCCTGTTTGTAGGGGCCATCAGTCTTGGACTGAATTTGTGGTTAATCCCGCTCAAACAAAGTGAAGGCGCGGCTCTGTCCGTAGTCATTTCTGCGGCAATCACAGCAATAGTTTTTTCAACTATCTCAGTGTTGCATATCCGAAATTTGCCCGATTCAACGTCCGCAAAATAATTGCAAAATATTCAAATAACCTAGCGATTATTCAAGGTAAATTTGAATTTGCCATTAGCGCCCGATGTACGGCACTGCGTATTGCCTTCATTCCACTTGCCTTTCGAAAAAGGCTCATAATGGCTCCTTTTACTATAGATCAGGAGCCTCCGGTAAACCTGGGGGGATTACCGTTTCTCCTTGTTTCCATTTTCACCAAACAAGGTGTCTACATTTCTATGGGCACATCAATTCATCATTACCCGAACAAACTAAAAACTAAATTATCCCCGGTTTCTCCAACAATTTACACCATTTTTTGGTACAAAACTCCTGATAACCTCTTCTCTCTTCCTGACGAATTCCCACCTTAGGCGTATTGGAAAAAAGATATTCTATTGGAAGAACTGATTCTGGAAAAAAAGTCATTAAAGTTTGTTTGTCCTGGATTTCGCCATAAAAAATAGTACCGCCCGCTGCCAAGACATCATAAACCCAACCAGAAACACCATTTTTTGTCATGTCTTGATCACAAATCAAATATTTCGCGCCCCGAACAAAGCGCCGCTGGTTTTGGATGCGCCGAAACAAAATAAATTTTCTTGCATATTTTCGGAGTCGCTTATTATTGGAAATGAGCAGGACGCTTATATTTGACAAGCTCTGATATAAATCAGAATCCGGTTTATTCACACTGCCCACCACCAATGCTATTTCATGCTTGTAACATCGCACCTCATCTTCGAGTAATGGATGCGGACAGTAGATCGCCGAAACTCCAAATTTTTTTATGTGGAAACATTTCGCTTCACGAGATAAAAAAATACCTATGGTATTTGTGAATCGAAAAAAAAGTGATTTCAAAATTTTCTTGCTAAGACGGTCTGATGCTCTGAATGCTGTGTTGTGGTGAACAATATGTGTTCGGTATTTGGAGAAACAACTGAAAAACCATATGAGCATCATTGTTCCAAATGAAGAGTTCAAAAAAAGTGTGTCACTGGTTAGAATTTTTTGAGTATAGAAGAATTTACTTTTTGCTGATCTCACATAAGTGATTTCCGGACCAGACAAACATCCGTTTAGAATACTGTAAATGGAATTGTTCAGCGGCACGTGCACGCCCAATACATCAATTACGTACATAATCAGTATCTCCAAAAATACTTTGAATCTGACTGTTCATTTTATTCCAGCTCAGTCTAGTCGATAGATTTTTCGAACCCACATCAGAACCCATTCTCAGTTTCGCCGAATCTTGCAGCAGGTCGAAAAAGTTGTGAATACACCGAATCTCTTACCGTTTTGGTTTTTCCGTTCCAATAATTCCAATATCGAATACTGTTCCAAACACCATTGGCATTAACCCGGGCAAAATAAGTTTTCAGGACAGCTTCGGTGTCGGAAGTCGTGGTACATGTATAATCAAGTGCAATTAGTTTTATGGTCCGCAGTAACTCTACTTTATCCAACTTTGGACCTTCAACCCAAAAGGCACCGAATACACCGCACATTAATCTTCCCTTTTAACTGCATTGCAGGTGTGTCCAGAGGGGACGCCACCTTTTCCTGGGTTAACCCGCTCCCGGATTTCTCGAGCCACTTGTTCGCAGGGAACTAGTTGCCAACGATCCTGCATGCGGCCGCGTCATTTGCCGGTTTTTGAACCGGCGGCTTCCCATTTGAGCCATCACAACACAGGTCATAATGCCAATAACCAACATACCCTTGGTCGACCAGTACATTGTTAGAAATGCAAGGGGGTAAAATCCCAAAAATATGTTGCGTGTGACCAATCCACGCCAAAATACAACTACCAAAAACAAAAGCCACATTATCACAACAACTAAGCCATAAGCCAAGGTAAACTCAAGAATAGGATCGTGCACGTTGAAAATGTAATTACTGATAATTTCATCGTACGAATAGGAGCTAGTTCCAATAGTTGTCTCGTTTACTAGTCCTTGTGTGTTTTCAAGGTGGGCACCAAACCCCCGACCAAATATGGCTCGCCACACATTCATCTGCTCAATAAAATAGTAAAATTCTGCGGCTCTAGTTGGGTCACTCCTTCGTAAAGTTTCATAAAAACCATCATAACTAAAAATATCCATCGTAAAAATACGTCCCAAGGATTGGATCCGCGAAAATGTGATATGTTGAACGTCACCCAACGAAAATATGGACAATCCGGCCAATGCTGGCAGTGCTATCTTGTAGGCTCTATAATAAATCACCGCCGCAACAATTATCGGAACATATATCAAAATTATGTAGCGCGTTGAAAAGTAAATCAGCACGTAGAAGGTTACTGCCAGCACCAGAATTGCCAAAAGATGTTTTTGTTTAAAAATGAAATATAAAGACGGTAGTACGATCAGAGCTTTAGTTGAATCCAAGGAAATATAAAATGTATTTCCCGTGCTTTGAACGGCAAAAAAAGCAAAGGCGGTAAGAACCCCCAAAAAGAATGATACAACACATTCGACCTCGTGTTCACTTGGTTTGATATGTCCAAACCCTATGAAAATAAAAAGCAGGACAATGAGTAATTTTGCTTGGGAATAATATGCATGCCAATCCATCACATCATTTAACAAAAATGGAATGACACCCCAAAATACAATTGCGGCCAGCAATAAATATTGCAGCCAGTTTCCAATTTTGATTCCTGATCGAATTTGATAGAAAACAATTCTGAGTAGAAACAGATTGGTGACGATGGTTGTTATGATGTCTGGCGCAAAAATACTGCTGACAAAAAGTGATTTTATATCAATCACCATAAAGATTAACGGCAGATCCAAGATACTTGGAGCTTTCCCAAATCTCAATAACAATAAAAGAAGCGTCGGAAATAGTATAAGGTCATACAGATAGAATGAAAATAGGTATAGCAGACCGTACCCAAAATATTCAAACTTCAGAAAACTAAAATATTTCGATGTTTGAATGTTTTGCATTTCTGTTTTTCTTACACCAAAGTAAAAGGTATGTCATGCTGCATTTTCGAGTAGAATTCCACTAGGGAAATGACGAAAATACAATCGAATGCAACTCTATCTTAGCACTATTTTACCCTGTCAAAGTCGCGCAATGCAAGCACTATCCGTCTTCATATGACCTGTTCCAGTTTTAGAGAATATAACGACTAAGGCACTGAGATTATGCGGGTATCTTTGGGTAAAACTCGCCATATTAGCCAAAAACGCAAAATTTTCCTGTATTTTCCCTGTTAACTGAGAAGCTGTGTGTGTGACTAGTTCACTCATGATTGATGTGCCCCTAGATTTGTAGACACCTTGCAAGGTAAAAATGTAGCAAGGAGATTTACATGTCTGGACTGAGATACACCGAGGAATTTAAACGTGAGGCCGTGGCCCAGATCACGGATAGAGGGCATTCGGTTAAAAGCGTTGCTGAGGGTTTGGGTGTTTGTACAAAGTCGATTTACGACTGGGTCAAGCGTTATGGGTCGCAGGAACCGGAGCGCCGTGTTGCCGATGCCGGGCGAGCAGAGAACCGTCGTTTAAAGGCCGAGCTGGCCCACGTGACAGAGGAACGTGATATCTTAAAAAAGGCCGCCGCGTACTTTGCCAGCGAGTGCCGGTGAAGTACGCCTTTATCAAGGCCCATCGCCAGACCCTTGCGGTGTGCGCCATGTGCCGAGTGCTATGCGTTCACCCAAGCGGGTTTTATGCTTGGGTGAAGCTATTATGCAGTCAGAGGACCAAGCGGAACAGACGTCTGACAGGCTTGATTAAACAATCATGGCTGGAGAGCGGATGCGTATATGGCTATCGCAAGGTTTACCATGATCTGTTGGGACTGGGTGAGACGTGCGCGCCGAACACCGTTGCCAGATTAATGCAAAAGGCCGGGTTAAAGGCGCAAGTGGGCTATAAGCGCCGTCCCGGACACTCTGGCCGTAAGCCATCCATTATTGCCACCAACCAGTTGCAGCAGGACTTTACCGTTCCCGCCCCTGATCGGGTCTGGGTAACGGATATC
>JAESUG010000199.1 GCA_016763185.1 Robiginitomaculum sp.
ACAAGGACAGGAAGGCGAAATACTTTCCTGATTGCTGGCGGGCCTGATTGCTGGCGGGATCACAAGGCTATTCGATAAAGGTCACCTTTGCCGCCATATCCGGTAGCACGCGTTCGTCGAACGCATCAAAAGAAACCCGCACTTTGATAGTCGCGCGGGCACGGTCAGCGGTCGGGATGATGGCCACGACTTTTGCCGGAATTTTCCAGTCTTGGTACGCATCCAAAATGGCCTCGACGGATTGGTTCGGGGTAATTCGGCCAATTTGCCCCTCATTGACATCAACCTCAATTTCCAAGGATTGCATATCAACCAATGTAGCAATTCCGGTACGGGTAAATCCACCACCCGCAGATGAGGGCGACAATATCTCGCCAACTTGGGCGTTTTTAGCAATGACTACACCGGAAAACGGCGCACGGATCACATGGCGCTCAATCAAATCGCGCTGACTGGCAACCAAGGCTTGATTGGCCTGTATATTTGCTTTTGCCCCCTCTAACTGGGCGTTTAGGCTAACCAATGCAGCCTCCGCCGCGCTCACAGCGGCACGGGTGCCGATGGCTTTGTCGGCTAAAATTTCAGCACGCTCGAACACAATTTTGGCTTCGACAATTTGCGCCGCTAAGGATTGCACACTGCGCTTGGAACTTTCGGTCACAGCCAGCAATTGTCGCAACGTCAAACGGGCGCGCGCATCGTCCAAAACCGCCAAGGTTTCACCTTGGGCAATGCGGGTGCCCTCCTCAAAGGTAATTTCTCGAATCAATCCGGTAATTTCCGCCGAAACCGTGGCTTGGCGCCGGGCCACCACATACCCAGATGCCACCAAGCCCGAAGCCCGTGGAACCACTGGATGGATGCCGGTTGCTGTTGATGGATTAGTTTCGGCGGCAATCACGGCTTGTTCGGCCTCGGCTGTGGCGGTTTTTAGCTGTTGGTTCATAAAACCCCACATCAGGCCCGCCGCGATCACCGCGCCCAACAACCCAACCCCTGCCAACGGCCAAAAACCTTGGCGGGGGGCTTCGGCGTTCCGGTCAATCGACAAAGAGCGTAACTGGTCGGTAGAGGAGTTGGTCATGAAATTACCAAGCTGTGTGGATACCATGGGTTCAGGTAAAGCTACTCTGGCACCAGACAAAATTCAATTGGTTTCATCTCTTTTCTAAGCCGCCATAAGCCCCTATGTTGGTAGCCATAGAGTTTCGTGAAGGAAAGCCGGATGAACCAAGCAAATTCAGAAGTAAATGTCGGCGCTGGCGCGGTGGCACAGGTGCGCTTTGGCAATGCCTTGCCGTTATGTTTGATCGCCGGGCCGTGTCAGATGGAAAGCCGTGAACACGCGATGGAGTGCGCCCAGCGCCTCAAGCAAATTTCGACCAACCTTGGCATTGGTTTGGTGTTCAAAACGAGCTTTGACAAAGCCAACCGCACGTCCTCGACCGCCCAACGTGGCTTGGGGCTGGAGGCCGCATTACCCGTATTTGCCGAAATTCGCGACACCTATCAATTGCCCGTATTGACCGACGTGCATAACACCGAACAATGCAAGCTAGCAGCAAGTGTGGTCGATGTGTTGCAAATCCCGGCATTTTTGTGCCGCCAAACCGATCTGTTGATTGCCGCCGCCCAGACCGGCAAAGTGGTCAATGTCAAAAAGGGGCAATTTCTGGCCCCTTGGGACATGAAAAACGTCGCGGCCAAAATCACCAATGCTGGCAACCCGAACCTATTGCTGACCGAACGCGGGGCTAGTTTTGGCTATAACACCTTGGTCTCTGATATGCGGGCCTTGCCGATTTTGGCGCAAATAGGTGCACCGGTAGTGTTTGATGCCACCCACTCCGTACAACAACCTGGCGGCCAAGGTACGTCGTCCGGCGGCCAACGGGAATTTGTGCCGGTACTGGCCCGCGCCGCCGTTGCCATTGGGGTGGCTGCCGTATTTTTAGAAACCCATCCCGATCCAGATAACGCCCCGTCCGATGGCCCCAATATGATCCCATTATCTGAGTTTGAAGCCTTGGTTCGTGACTTAATGGCGTTTGATCAATTGGCCAAAGGATTGCAATAACCGACGGGTGGTACCGGGGCCGTTTTCATCTATACTCAAAATACCGAATTCATCGGTATTTTGAGTATAATTTTCTTTGCTATCCATCAACCTATCCAAAAACCGGTACCCACTTTTTGGGTTGATGGAGTATACCCAAAAATATGCGCCAATTTTTGGCGTTCAAATATCCATCACAGCGCCAAAATACGCCAGTTTTTTACCAAAAATCATCATAAAAATCCATTTTTAGCCATGTAAAGCCGGGGATAAGTCCGGACCATCCCTCTGCTTCGCCAAGCGACTATACTATGACTTGGAATGGCTCTTTTTGCGCCAATTTCTGCTCTTTGACATGGTATATACCGTATTAATTTTAAACAAACCTTGGGTTGTCAGATTGGGCCGACAATCGGCAAATCGCCCAATTATGGCTATGCTTTTGGCCGTTTGATACTGAGGACAACTTAAAAACAATTTTGGATTTTTTTAATATCTTCAAATCCAGCTATCGAATATCGACTTATTGTTGCAAATCCATTCGGGTGAATTCAATGCTGTTGACCCGATCTTTGGTCACCCATGGTTCCACCGCCAGTTGAACAAGGGTTTGTAATTGCTCCATGTCTATGGCTTCTGACGATGCAACAAGTCCCGTGGCTGCGTTGTGACTTTTACGAATGAGTGCATCGCTTAAAAAGTGACTTTTTTCCCGTATCGGCCATGCGTCTTGCCCCTCGTTCAAATTAAGCCGAACGGCCAAAAATACATAATTTGAAAGGCCATATTGATCAAAGATTGGTAAAATAACCATTGGCAAATCAACCGCTTGGTTGGCTTTACCAACGACACCTTCGGCTTTGGCGACAACTTCCTCTTCGATTGCCCAATTGGCTTGGAATTGATTGCTCGCCTTATTCTTCTTGTCTTTTTTTGGCGCGGCTGCCAACGCAGAAACCGGAATTGAGAGCGCCAATACAAAGGTAAAAATAAGCAAAAATCCACGCATAAATAACTTCCTAAATCTTATATTAAGAAAATGATCTCACAAATCTCTCAAAAATGCGTAAACCCATGCACAGGTAACGAAACCGCCTGACCATCAAAATGCAGCACCACGCCGCTACCTGCGTTCACCGTTCCGATACGGGTGATTGGACACTGGGTGAGGCGAGCGATGCGATGAATGTCCTGTGCGGCAAGTTTTGGAGCACTAAACAGCAATTCATAGTCGTCACCGCCCGCCAGCACAGTCCATTTCGTCGCCAAGGCAACCCCGGCATCTACCCAATGCGAAAATGCCTGAGACACCGGAACTTGCTCGATATCAATGGTTATCGACACCTTGCTGGCCCTGGCCATATGAGCGGCATCAGCGGCCAACCCATCGGAAACATCAATCATAGCGCTCGCAATGCCTGACAATGGCTCACCAAGGGCAATCCTAGGGGTTGGTAGACGATAGCGCTTTGCCAACGCCTGCCGGTCGTCCTTGTTTAACCTTGCAAACTGTGGCGCAGGTTCCGCCTGCTGCAACATCCGCAAGCCCAACGCCCCATCACCAATACTGCCCGTCACCCACAAATCATCGCCCGCCACCGCACCGGAACGTAATATCGGGTTGCCAGACAATTGGCCAATTGCCGTGACCGAAACCGTGGTCGGGCCTTGGCCACGAACCGTATCGCCACCGATAAGGCCAACACCGAACTGCGTGCATTCAGCCCGAATAACGCCAGCAAGATGCTCAAGGCTGCTCAGTTGGCTGTTCGCCCCCAAGCACAGGCCCAACATGATGAATTTCGGGTTTGCGCCCATGGCAGCAAGGTCAGACAGATTAACCCGAATGGCCTTCGCAATGATATCGCCATCGTCATCATCGGCCAAGGCGTGCACACCGGCTTGCACCATGTCTTTGACCAACACCCATGGCTGCCCGTCGCCCGCAAGTATGGCACCATCATCAGATAAGTTTAGACTTTGCGGCGACTGGCTAGCGAATTTGGCCAGATGACGAATAAACTCAAATTCGTCGACACTCACTTCACCGCCTTTGACGCTGACAAGGTTTTCGCAATCCCGTCCAAAGTGGCATTGACGAACCCGCTTTCCTTAGGGTCAAAAAACGCCTTAGCGATCTGCACATACTCGTCTAACACCACTGCAACCGGTGTGTCGGGGGCGATCAATAACTCGCAACAGCCACAGCGCAACAATGCGCGCAAGGTGGTATCCAACCGGCTAAGCCGCCAACTTCCCGACAGTCTAGCCCGAATGGCTTCATCAATTTGGTCTTGGTGTTCAACCACTTGGCCGACAAGGCGCGCAAACAAGGTTTGGTCGAAAGCCTCGGTTTGGTGTAACCGGTGTTCCAGAAATTCTTCAATCACACCTGTAGCCCCACGGTTGGTGATTTCCATCTGGTACAACGCCTGTACCGCCGCAATACGGGCATTGTGCTTGCCCGGCGCTTTGCGCTTTTTGGCTGGTTTATCGGCAGAATTCATACTGTAATCCAAATTTCGAATGGCGCAAAAATACGTACAATCTATTTCGTTATTCACCAAGTTTCTCGTCCGCAATGAATTTGGCAAAATCTTTGGTTTCGCTAAATTCCTTGTAGACTGATGCGTAGCGGACATAAGCTACTTGATCCAAATTAGCCAGCGCTTCCATCACCAATTTTCCGATCTGGTCTGATTTCACATCCAGCTCGCCCTCACTCTCAAGGCGCCGAACAATCGACGACACCATGTTCTCAATCCGCTCTGGGTCCATGGGCCGTTTTTGCAAGGCAATGGCAACCGAACGAACCAATTTGTCACGATCAAAACGTACCCGCCGACCCGAACGTTTCACCACAGTAACCTCGCGCAATTGCACTCGCTCAAACGTGGTAAAGCGCTGGCCACAACTTTGACATTCACGGCGGCGGCGAATGGTTGCGCCGCTTTCGGCGGCACGGGAATCCTTGACCTGAGTGTCCTCACTTAAACAAAAAGGGCAACGCATATTTACCTCCGATAGATGGGAAACTGCCCGGTGATCTGCAAAATCTTCTGTTGCACGCTGCGCTCAACTTTAGCATCACCATCTGGATTTTGCACCAAGGCATCTAACACCTCTACCATCAACTCGCCAATTCGTTCAAACTCTGACACGCCAAAGCCGCGACTGGTACCGGCTGGCGAGCCAATTCTGATCCCCGACGTAATGGTTGGTTTTTCAGGGTCATTTGGAACCCCGTTCTTGTTACAGGTAATAAAAGCGCGCTCCAACGCGGCCTCGGCAGCATTGCCTTTTAAGCCTTTGGGACGCAAATCAACCAAGGCCAAATGAGTGTCTGTGCCACCCGAAACGATGGAATACCCACCGGTCTCCAACACACGGGCCATGTGCTGACAGTTCTCGATCACTTGGCGCGCATAGTCCTTAAACCCCGGCTGTAACGCTTCGCCAAAGGCCACTGCTTTGGCGGCAATAACATGCATTAATGGCCCGCCCTGCAAGCCTGGAAACACTGCCGAGTTGATTTTTCGGGCGATGTCTTCGTGATTGGTGAGCACCATCCCGCCGCGCGGTCCGCGCAAGGTCTTGTGGGTGGTGGTGGTCACCACGTCTGCATACGGCAACGGATTTTGATGCTCCCCAGCCGCTACCAAGCCCGCAATATGGGCCATATCAACCATCAATTTCGCCCCAACCTCATCCGCAATTTTACGAAAGGCAGCAAAATCAAAGGCCCGCGGATAGGCTGAACCACCAGCAATAATCAATGCTGGACGCACCTGCTTGGCCTTGGCCAACACCGCATCCATATCAATACGGTGGCTTTGCGGGTCGAGGCCATAGTGCTCCGCTTGAAACCACTTCCCCGACAAATTTGGCCGCGCCCCATGGGTTAAATGACCACCCGCATCTAATGACAGGCCCAGTAAAGTATCGCCGGGCTTCACCAAAGCCAATAATACCGCTTGGTTAGCTTGGCTGCCAGAATTAGGTTGAACATTGGCAAATCCAGCGTCAAACAATTGCTTGGCCCGCGCAATGGCTAGGTTTTCAACTTCGTCGACAAACTCACAACCGCCATAATAGCGGCGGCCCGGATAGCCTTCAGCATATTTGTTGGTCAGCACCGTGCCTTGGGCATCGAGCACCGCTTGTGAAACGATATTCTCGGAGGCAATCAGCTCGACCTGCTGGCTTTGGCGTTGTTGTTCAAGGCCAACAGACTTGAAGATTTCTGGATCGGCATCCGCCAAACCTTGCGCGAAAAACTCGTCCATGAATTGTCCTTGATACGTCATCATCCGGTTCCAGTTTTGTAATCTTGTACGGGAAATTCAGGCGGACCCTACTCTTATTGCCGGGGCAGGTTCAACCATTAAAATACCGATTTATAGCGCTCTAATTGGCCAAAAGCCTGCAGGGTCCGTTCAGTTTCAGCATGTGAAATTCCATCCGGCTCCACCCCCGCCATCCGGAGCCGCCAATACACATCCACACATTTTTCAAAAACCTCCAGCAAATCCGTAGCATGAGCCAGTGTTGCACCCGTGGCCAAACAACCATGATATTGCCACAATACTAGATGGTGCAATTTCACGGCTTCGGCAGACTGCAAACCCAGCTCTAATGAACCCGGTAACGCGTGCTTCACAAACCCAATGCCTTCGGGCAGGTGCAAACGAGCCTCGCTTTGCAAGCGCAATATCGTGTCGGTAATGGCCTTGGCATTATCAAAACCATCAAGATGGCACAGAGCAATGACACTGGCCGGATGGGTGTGCAACATCGCTTTGTCGTCGGGGCGCACCTGTTCCAATACATTGTGGATGGCAAGGTGAGCCGGAAGCTCCATGCTGGGGGTTTGGTTACCCGCCAGCCAACCATAGCTGCGTCCATCGGCACCGATTTGGTACATTCCGACCCCCGGCACCGGATTTTTGCCAATTTCCCTAGCCCGCGTGCCGGAACCGGTTAGCAATATCGCTTTGCCAGCCAGGTAAGGCACCGCAATCGGCAGTGCCGTAAATGTTTCAGTGGCTAGACCAGTTGGCAGTTCCTGGCGCACCGACATATTGCCGCCCGCGCCTTCTGACCAACCAAGCCCCGCCAACCAACTGGCGGTGGCTTGGAAATCTGTCAGGGCTGGCATTGCCGCAAAATCAAATTTTGGGTTGCTCATGAAACCATCACTTTTTGCCGGTTGTTTGTTTCGCCAGCGCCTCAAAAGCGGCGTGATATGTCGGGCGTTTGACGTATTGGCCCGCGCCTTTGATGGCGCGCAAATCGCCATTGGCCCACGTGACCACGCCCCGGCTTAGGGTATTTGATGCCAGGCCGGTCACCTTCATGCCTTCAAAAATATTGCTGTCAATATTCTGGTGGTGGGTTTTAGCTGATATGGTTTTGGTGGCTGCCGGATCCCACACGACCAAATCTGCATCGGCACCCACGCCAATACAGCCCTTTTTTGGAAAAATATTGAAAATCTTGGCGGCATTGGTTGAGGTGACGGCGACAAATTCGTTCGGGGTTAATCGGCCCGTGCCAACGCCGTGCGTCCACAATAGCGCCATCCGGTCCTCGACCCCGGCAGTGCCGTTGGGAATGAGGGTAAAATCATCCCGGCCCATGGCTTTTTGATCGGCGCAAAAACAACAATGATCGGTGGCCGTGGTTTGCAAATCCCCACTTTGCAAGCCTTTCCACAAGGCAGCTTGGTGTTCAGGCGCTCGAAATGGCGGAGACATGACATGAGCGGCCGCCACATCCCAATCGGGATTTTGGTAAACGCTTTCATCAATCAATAAATGCCCAGCCAACACTTCGCCATAAGCCCGTTGCCCAGCGGAGCGCGCCCGTTTGATCTCGTCCAGCGCATCAGATGTGGAAACATGGACAATATAAAGCGGCACGCCGATGACCTCGGCAAATCGCAAGGCTCGGTTGGCGGCCTCGCCTTCAGCCGCCGGTGGCCGTGACAACGGATGTCCTTCGGGGCCAGTCATGCCTTCGGCGATCAGCTTCTTTTGCAGTTGAAACACCAATTCGCCATTTTCGGCATGAACGGTGGGCATGGCGCCGAGCTCCAAAGACCGCGTGAACGAGTGATATAACAACTCGTCATCGGCCATGATCGCGCCCTTATAGGCCATGAAATGCTTGAACGAATTAATACCTTCGTCGCGGGCCAAAGTGCCCATATCGGCATGGACGGTTTCGTCCCACCACGTAATCGCTACGTGAAATCCGTAATCAGCCGCCGATTTTTGCGACCATTCGCGCCATGTACGGTACGCATCTAGGATATTTTGCTCCGGCTCTGGAATGACAAAATCAATAATGGACGTGGTGCCGCCGGCCATGGCCGCGGCCGTACCGGTGTAGAAATCCTCTGAGGCGACGGTGCCCATAAACGGCAATTGCATATGAGTGTGCGGGTCAATGCCGCCCGGCATCACATATTGGCCACCCGCATCAAGGATGGTAACGCCGGTTGGGGCTTCTAAATCCGGCCCGATGGCGGCAATTTTGCCGTCCACGCATAATACATCAGCTCGGAAAGTTTGATCGGCGGTTACCACAGTACCGCCGCGAATGAGAACACTCATGAGTTTTGTTTCCTTGTTTGTTTCATCAACAGCCAATAGAGCGCACCGGCGACAAAAAAGCCGACAAACCACGCATAGGTATAAATCACATCAAACACCACAGGGACAGAACCAACAAACCCTGCCGCGTGTAAAAACCCCGGCAAGTTTGGCAAAATACCAATGAACAATGCGCTTAGTCCCGCCCAGTTCCAACCCTTATTACCGCCATAAATTCCGTCATGGCGGAACAAATCATCCAGTTTCAAATTGGTCTTGCGGATAAGAAAATAATCAACAATCAACAAACCAGCAATCGGTCCCAACAGGGCCGAATAACCCACCAACCAAGTAAAAATATAGGCTCCAGCATCTTCGACTAGCTTCCACGGAAAAATAGCAATACCAATAGCGGCGGTAATATACCCGCCCACCCGAAACGAAATTTTGCCGGGTGCGAGGTTGGAGAACCCATAGGCCGGGGCCACGACATTGGCCGCTAAATTGGTAGTTAGCGTGGCCACAACCAAAGCGATGAGCGCAAAAATAACCCCAATACCGCCCATGCGCCCGGCCAGCTCCACCGGGTTCCAAATCGCTTCGCCGTAAATTTGCACGGTGGCCGAAGTAACCGCCACACTGATAAACGCGAATAACGCCATCGGAATCGGTAGGCCAATGGCTTGGCCGAGCATTTGGTCTTTTTGGCTTTTGGCAAAGCGGGTGAAATCCGGAATATTCAGTGCCATCGTCGCCCAAAACCCGACCATTGCGGTAAGCGAAATCACAAAAACACCCCAGAACTGACCCTCTTTGGCCCCGCCTACGATAAACTGTGAAGGCGCGGATAGCATTTCACCGAACCCGCCGGCTTTGACATAGGCCCAGGCCAATAACGCCAAGCCCATCATGAGTAAAAACGGCGCAGCAAAGGTTTCCAGCCACCTGATGCTTTCGGTGCCCTTTTTGATGAAGTATAAATGCATCGCCCAAAACAGCAAAAAACAAAAGGTTTGTGTGGCATCAATGCCCAAAATTGGTAAATCTGCCCCTTTGAACATGTCGGAAGTCAAAGCGTTTAAAATCACATAAATCGCCGAACCACCAACCCAAGTATTGATACCAAACCAACCGCACGCCACCAGCCCACGCGCTATGGCTGGAATTTTGGCTCCCTTGGTCCCAAATGCCGAACGTAACAGCACCGGAAACGGCACCCCATATTTGGTACCCATTTGCCCGATAAACATCATCGGTACCAACACAATTGCATTGCCCAAAAACACCGTCAGTACCGCCTGCCACCAATTCATCCCAGCCGCGATTAACCCACCAGAGAGCATATAGGTCGGCACACAAACCACCATCGCCACCCACAGCGACGCAAATGACCACATATCCCAAGTTCGCTCGCCCACACTGGCCGGTGCCATGTCGTTATTATATAGCGACGGGTCCGCATTTTTGATGGTTTTTGTCATGTGTTTGTTTTCCATTTTTTTCGCTCAGATCTCTATGTTATTATTTTGATGATAGGAGCGAAGAGCGCAGTGGATGTTGCAAAGTTCTGGATTCCGATTTTCATCGGAATGACGGCGTTGGGAGAGTAACCACATGGTTTGAATGACGGCGTGGCTTAGATGACGGCGGGTTTTCTTTTTCAATTAAGTCCAACTTCCATTTTCGTCGCCATTCCTTGATTTTCTTTTCGCGAATAATCGCGGTTTCCATACTTCCGTGCAGTTCATACCAAACCAGTAATTTGACAGCGTAGCGTTTTGAAAACCCGGCTACAATGCCTTCGCGGTGTTGCCATACTCGTTGTACCAAATTGCTTGTCACGCCAGTGTATAGAGTTCCGTTTCTTTGGCTGGTTAGGAGATATACGCATGGTTGTTTCTGGGTCATGCTGGGTTCTTTTGGTGAGGTGGTACTGGTTTCGCTATGGTGCTGGATTCCGATTTTCACCGGAATGACGGCGTTGGGATTGGGCTTACTTACTTTCCGTGATCTTGTCATAGGTGTCGGGGCGGCGGTCGCGGAAAAACTGCCATAGATTACGTACTTCGCGGACCATGTTCATGTCCATGTCGTGAATGAGCAATTGGTCTTTGTCGCGGCTGGCTTCGGCCTCGATTTGGCCGCGCGGGTTGACGAAATAGCTTTGGCCATAAAACTCGCCGATGTCCCAGGGTTGTTCGCGGCCGACCCGGTTGATAGCTCCAATGAAACAGCCATTGGCTGCCGCCGATGCCGGTTGTTCAAGCTTCCATAAATATTCGGATAACCCGGCCACAGTCGCCGATGGATTGACGATGTACTCGGCGCCATTTAGCGCCAATGCGCGCCAGCCTTCGGGGAAATGGCGGTCATAGCAAATATACACCCCCAATTTGCAATATTTGGTTTGAAACACCGGCCAG
>JAESUG010000200.1 GCA_016763185.1 Robiginitomaculum sp.
AGTAAACCGGGAATGCCACATCATTACAAACCGGCGCAGGAGGCGGCGGTGGTGGAGGTGGTGGCGGAGGTGGAGGCGGTGGAGGTGGCGGAGTCGCCTTTTTACCACCAAAGTTGAACCGCAATTGCGCAAACACGTCATGTGACTGATAGGTATCCATGTTGACAATGCCAGCATTAGAAGCAGCATCTACACCCTCAGTGATGAAGTAGCGATAGCCTAGATCAAATACCCAGTTATCCGACAAATCAATGCCAACACCAACAAGGCCATTAAATGCCAAATTGGTTGTCGAGTCAGTTGTTTGCGCAAAGGTACTGGTGAGCACGCCACTTTGGAAGCCTTGTGCCGAAAGGCTGGTTCTGGATAGACCCGCACCAAAACCAATATATGGTTTAGCAGCACTACCGGTGTCAAAATCTTTGATGATATTAATCATCCCGGACCAAGACTTGATATCACTGGAGCTAAAGGCATATCCACCGATATCACCCGTGTCGTTAAAGCGCTGGGTTAAGTCGAAATCAAGACGCCAGTCGTTGGCCAAATACCGGCCAAAACCGATCGTCGGGCGCAAATCACCAGCAGCATTAATTGCACCATTCAAACCACCGCTTAACGCGGTATCTTCGAGTGCGCCATACCCAATACCAGCTCTGGCATACCAGCCCTTGTCATCAGCAGTAGCAATGCTCGGCGCAATGACGGCAGGTAGTGTGATCAGAGCCGCAACGGCTACGGTTGATAAAAAAGTTTTTCTCATGCTTTCCCTCCCGAGGCAATCCCTCGAAACTCTCAAGTGTTTACGGCCCTTAAAAGCTGGGCCAAATTAAGCTTCTATGACAGATTTAATATTTAATACACCTATCTAATAACTTGGGTACAGGAACAAAACAATCTTGGCCAGCAAAAAACAGAAAAAAAACGAACTTTCGCAATTTTAATATTGCCTGTTGTTCTATCGCAACAGGTTACGAAAATGCATATGTCATTATTTACTTTTTAAAGAGGCAGCAACTTCCGGCGGCATATAGTTTTCATCATGCTTTGCAAGAATACGACTCGCTTGAAACACCCCATCCTCGCGCAACAGACCTTCGGCGATCACCCCCTGCCCTTCGCGAAATAAATCGGGGAGAATTTGCCCAAACTCGACGATGATTTCGGTTTCATAATCTGTGATGGCAAAACGCACATCAAGTCCACTTATTCGTTGGAGTGAGCCCGTTTGCACCATGCCGCCCAACCGTATTTTTTTATCGGCTTGCGGGACGGCGGCAAGTAATTCGGTAGGCGCATAGAAAAACGAAATATTGTCTTTCAATCCTGACATCGCCAAAACCAATGCAACCACAAGGGTTGCCAGCCCTAGCCCTAACAAAGTTAGCCGTCTATTTTGATGTTTCGGTTTCATTATATTTCCAAAATAGCCAAAACTAGGATACTGGGCGCGCTGTTCGTGTCAGCTTAACAAGCTAATGCGCCCCCTCGCAACCCATTATCGGGATCAATCACGGTTCACCTCATTGACTTCGTCGTACGCACCTGTTTCAAAATTCTTTGTTATGTAACATTTATTTTCATGCCCAATTGGTCGGAACAATGCACCCATTACCTATTTGCGCCATTCGTTGTCAGAATGTAGGACTTTCTCGTGGGTCTACCTCTGTGTTTATGGGTGTTAATTTTGAGCTACACCCCGCAAATATCTTGATTATACAAGGAGAAAATGGTTCGGGGAAAACTAGCTTATTGCGAGTCATTGGCGGATTTTCTCAAAGTTTTTCCGGAATGATTCAGCATTGTTTTGATACCAAAAACTGGATCAATGGCTCTCCAACCGGTAATATTGGCTGGCTGGGCCATGCCAATGCGATCAAAGATGAACTCACTGTTTTTGAGAATTTAAAATTTTGGCTCCCAAAAGCTGTGCCCAAAGAGAAAATTGATTTGGTCATGGAAAAAGTACAAATCAAAACCCTGCGCCATCAACGAAGCTATTCCCTGTCTGCTGGCGAACGCCGCCGTTTGGCATTGGCGCGGCTATTGCTTGGCCGGCATCCACTATGGATACTGGACGAACCAAGCGCCAATTTGGACATTGAAGGTCGGAAGTTAATTGAACAATTGTTAGCCGAACATACCGCCAGACGAGGCAGCGCTATCATCGCTTCGCACGACCGGTTGCGGCCCGACGCGCCGACTAGCTATATCAAATTACATACGGGACATCGCGCATGATCGGCGATTTTACCGATATTCTTTGTCGCGATTTGCTTGCGGCCCGGCGCTCTGGAGGCCATTGGGCGCACGGCGCGGTGTTTTTCGTCATGTTTATCATGTTGGTAGCATTTGCACTGGGTCCACAACAATCAGATCGTGCCCTCATCGCATCAGCATTGGTTTGGTTAGCAGCGTGTTTGGCTAGTCAGCTCTCCTTAGCGCATTTGTTTGCGCCCGATTTGCGCGATGGTACGTTAGATTGCTGGGTTAGCGATGGTCGCTCGGTGGTGAGCTTTGTCTTGGGTAAATGCACCGCCCATTGGATTTTAGTATTCATACCTATTTTGTTGCTGGCCCCGTTTGGGGCGTTGATGTTGGGCGCACCTATTGCTGATTTACTGGCTTTGGTATTGTCGCTCGTAATCGGCGGACCGGCTCTTATTTTGTTAGGCGGGCTGGCCTCGGCTCTATGTGCTAATTTACGCGGTGGCGGGATGTTAATTGTCCTGATATCCGGGCCGTTATTAGCCCCGCCATTGATTTTTGGTGTCGGTGCCGCCGAAGCTGGGTTGGAGGCAATGGCCTTGTTAAAGATATTAGGTGCAATTTCACTTGCCGCAGCTGTATTTGGCTCGTTCATTTCAGCCTTAGCCTTAAAAACTCATCTGGAATAACGGGAAAACCAATCAATATGTTATCGTTTTTTGCCAATCCTATCCGTTTTCAAAGCCTCGCCAAATGGCTGGTTCCCATCTTCGGCATAACCGCTTTTGGCCTGATTGTTAGCGCCTGGATTTTGGGCTTGTTTGTGGTGCCGATAGATTATCAACAAGGCGAAACATTTCGGATCATCTATGTTCATGTACCGGCGGTAACGGTGGCCAGCCTTGCCTATGCATTTTTAGCTAGCGCCAGTTTTGTTAGCTTTGTCTGGCGACATTCTTTGGCCGATAGCGCCGCCAAAGCTGCGGCCCCGATTGGCGCGGCGTTGACTTTTTTAGGGCTGGCCACGGGTGCTTTGTGGGGCAAGCCAATGTGGGGGGCCTATTGGGTGTGGGATGCGCGCTTAACCTCGACACTGGTCATGTTCTTTTTGTTTGTCGGCTATATGGCAATTCGCGGCGCCATTCGCGATGAAACCACCCGCGCCCGGATCGCTGCGATCACCGCGATGATTGGCGCGCTTAATCTTCCTATTATCAAGTTTTCAGTCGATTGGTGGTCAAGCCTACACCAACCGGCTTCTTTGCTACGTGCCGGTGGACCAGGCATTGATAGCTCAATGCTATACCCTGTGTTGATGGCCATTGTCGGATATGGTTGTCTTTTTGGATGGTTGGTTTTGTTAAAAATGCTCACCGAATTAGATCAACGACGCAGCCTGACATTGATGCGCCGCGCCGCCGGACGTATCGGTTCATCGGCTAGCGTGCAAACAACGGAGGACCCCAATGCTTGATCTGTTCGATTTTGGTAAAAATACGGTTTTTATCCTAAGCTGTTATGGCCTAAGCGCCGGTGTCATACTGGCTTTGATTGTTGTCACCTTGCACGCCCGAAAATTGACAAAACAACAACTGGCCGAAATCATCGCCAATACCGAATAAAATTACGCCAATACCGGGTGCCCTCAATTCATATTCGCGAATGACGGGTGCTAGCCACATCTCCCCACAAATCTGAATTCGGTTTGACCCTGACATTCCCGCACAGAATATCTCTAAAATGCTGATAAAACCGAGGTTTTTGCATTTTTTTATCAATAAGTTTCAATTAGGCTATTGCAAAAATTGGCCTGATCCGATTGTATGTTGTCTGCTTTTGGGGCAGTTTTGGGGTAACTAATGTTTAAACAACATCACGATGGGTTACGAAGGTGGGTACAACGTGCTTTCCCCGAGCGCCAAATATACCATCGTAGCGAAGGAAAAGTGAACTATATTTCACTGACCCCGCGCCTTCAAATTGCTGTCGTCAGCGCCATTTCATTATTTGTACTCTGGATGCTGTATTCTTCCATTAGCGTCTTCACCAGTGGTCACATTCTTTCCAGTCAGACGTTTCAAGCGCAAGGGGCTCATGCCCGCTCGACACGCCTATTGTCGGAAGCGCGGGCCAGAGAAGCCTCCGCTCGCGCCCTATTAGAAAGCCGTACTGCCAACTTTTCCACAGCCGCTGATGAATTTGAACAACGTTTGGACATGTTAAAGCTATTACTCGATCATGTTACCGAGCCAACATTAGTTGCGGATATACGCCAACCTTCTGCATCCGGCACCGTGATTATGGCCGCCGCTGCCCAAGATCCAGAGCCTCGGCAATCGCGGCCCTTACGCGCGGTCAATGTTGCACGCGACAACCCACCATTGGCCCGATTGATTATGCTGGAAAATCAACAAAATATAATCTTGCGCCAAGCCGAAGAAACCTCGGAAGAGCGTGTTGAAAGTCTACGCGCTGTTTTAGAATTCACCGGTGTGCACACGGATGAAATCCGGGCTACAAATCAACAAAATGTCGGCGGCCCATTTGTCGCCATGAGTGATGCTCAAATATTTGGCGAAGCATTGGATTTGGACAATGAGTTTTCGAAACGAATTTTACGCTTAACGGCCCGCCTCGGCGAAGTCAGTCAATTAGAACGCACGTTACATGCAACACCGCTTGGCCTTCCACTGCGGGTTGAACACCGCCGAACCAGTAAGTTTGGGGGCCGAACAGACCCCATTACCGGCAGAGCGGCTCACCATCCCGGCCTAGATTTTGGTGCCTTTAATTTGGCACCCATTAGCGCGACTGCCCCTGGCAAAATAAAGTATGCCGGATGGAAACCTGGCTATGGTCGATTTGTGGAAATTGACCATGGATACGGCTTTCGCACGCGCTATGGGCATATGGCAAAGCTGATGGTGAAACGCGGACAACAAGTCGATGCAGGCACGACAATTGGCCTAATGGGATCCAGTGGTCGCTCTACCGGTGTCCATTTACATTACGAAGTTTGGCATAATGGCAAAATTTATGATCCAGAAAAATTCTTGAAAGCAGGTCTCTATGTTCAACAAAAAAACTAAAGAAACTCCGAAAGCTGCAACTCAACCCCGCCCACCGCAAACAAAACAGAATGGAAAACCAATGCCCTCACAATCCACACCTTCCATCTTAAGTGCCGATTTAGCCATTACAGGCTCGATAACCTCCGATGGCGAAATTCAACTAGACGGCTCCGTCGAAGGCGATATTCGCGCCGGCTCGATTACCATTGGTGAAAAATCTGTGGTCAAAGGTGAAGTGGTTGCTGACACCATTATCGTTCGCGGCAAAGTATTGGGCAAACTTCGTGGACGGCAAATTCAATTGGCTGCCACCGCTCGCGTCGAAGGTGATATTACCCATTCCAGCTTGTCGATGGAAAACGGTGCTTTTTTTGAAGGTCAATGTCACCATGCCAGCGACCCAACCACAGCCAATAAACAACCACCTGCAAAAACTACTACATCCATCGCATCAAAAGGCGTACCCATCGCATCAAACCCTGCACCAAGCATTGGATCAGGAACCGTTGCGCCGCCGGTGTTAGGGTCTAAAAAATAACGAATATCGGTTTATTCACCCAACGCGCCACCGATGTGACGCAGGACAATAAACGCAAATTGTTTTACCTCGCCCTGTAAACAGGCCCGTAAACAAGGACAGGAAGGCGAAATACTTTCCTGATTGCTGGCGGGCCTGATTGCTGGCGGGCCTGATTGCTGGCGGGATCACAAGGCTATTCGATAAGGGTCACCTTCGCCGCCATATCCGGTAGCACTCGTTCGTCGAACGCATCAAAAGAAACCCGAACTTTGATAGTCTCGCGGGCGCGGTCAGCGGTCGGGATGATGGCCACGACTTTTGCCGGAATTTTCCAGTCTTGGTACGC
>JAESUG010000201.1 GCA_016763185.1 Robiginitomaculum sp.
CACAGGTCCACGTTCTTGTATGTCTCATCTGTTTCTCCGTGAGATACAAGATGAACAAAAACTCTCGCTTAGTCCAGACTTAAATTTGTCTCATAAGCGCTGACGTCAGACAGCAAAAGTTTGCGTACATCAACTGTGCGATCATTGTCATGTCTTGGTAACGCTCTACTATTGCCAACCGATCAAATAGTTCTTAAACGTGGTGCTTATTAATAAATGCAGGGGTGGAAAATGATACAGTGGTTTATTGGCATTATAGTGGGTTTGTTCAGTTGCACCATTTCGTTCAGCGCGCTTGCACAAGGCTTGATTGATGTGGATTATGACCCGGAAATTCCGACGCTGAAACAAGATATTGGCTATGTGACCGGAGAGCGGATCACCACCCCCGAACACGCGCTCTCCTATCTGCGTGCTTTGCAATCCGCCGCCCCGGAGCGCATGTCAATCCAAATCTATGCGACCTCATGGCAGGGGCGCGAACTGGTAACGGCGCTTATCACATCGCCGGAAAACATGCTGCGCCTGGATGAAATCAAAACGGATTTGAAGAAGTTGGCCAGCGGTGACAAACTAGAACCTGATGAACGGCGTAATCTCATCGCCAGGACGCCAGCTGTCACTTGGCTTTCCTATGGTGTACATGGCGACGAAATATCCTCTACAGACGCGGCTTTGGGCTTGGCCTATCATTTATTGGCGGCGCGCGGAGACGATATTGTTGACACGATTTTGAAAGAAACGATCGTCGTAATCGACCCTATGCAAAACCCGGATGGTCGGGCTAGGTTTGTCCATTCATTTGAATCCTCATTGGGCCTGGAACCTTTGGCAGATCGATATAGCGCAGAACACGATCAACCTTGGCCCTCGGGGCGTTATAACCATTATCTGTTTGATCTTAACCGTGATTGGTTTGCTTTATCGCAACCGGAAACCCGTGGTAAGGTCAAAGCCATATTGGACTGGAATCCGGTGGTTGTGGTCGATGCCCACGAAATGAACGGCGACGAATCCTATTTCTTTGCTCCGGCTGCGGAGCCGTTCAACCCCGGCATCACCGACAGCCAGCGCCAAAAGCAAACCTTATTCGGACAAAACCACGCGAAATGGTTTGATAAGCTCGGCTTTGAATATTTCACCCGCGAAGTTTATGACCAATTTTATCCTGGTTACGGCGATATGTGGCCGACACTCAACGGTGCGATCGCCATGACCTATGAGCAAGGCTCTGTCGGCGGACTTCGGTTTGAAAAAACAAACGGCGAAGAAATTACCTATTTGGATAGTATCCAACATCACTTCATTTCTACCCTGTCCACTGCCGAAGTGGTGGCCAAAAACAAACAATTATTTTTGAGTGATTACGCAGATTACCGCGCCTCGGCCGTAAAAGAGGGCCGGGCTTCTAAGCAGCGATATTTTATCGTTGATCGTAGTCAACGAGCTTGGGATGTAAATCAATTCGCTAAAAGATTTATATTGCAAGGTATTCATGTGTTCCAAACCGATGGTTCCCGCTCCTTGTGTGGGCAAAAATACCCTAAGGGCGCGATCATTATTGACCAAGCCCAACCCAATGGTCGGTTGATTAAAACCCTGCTCGCCGATAGTACTCCGCTTCCCGTGGAATTTTTGGAAGAGCAAGAATCCCGCCGCGACCGTAGCCTGCCTCATGAATTATACGATGTCACCGCTTGGTCCGTACCAATGATGGACGGTTTGTCCGTGTCTACGTGCAAGTCTGTTGATTTGTCAAAAGCGGTTCAAGTGTACGGCGGCGCAGTTTCTGCGATACAGGACACGTCCTCCGCGGCTTTCGGCTATGCCGTTCCTTGGACAGACACCGGTCAAGCAAAATTAATCCTGGCCGCTTTGGCAGAGGGTTTTACGGGCAAGGCCACAGACAAGGCTTATACGGTCGGCGACCGGGAATACCCGCGCGGCACAACGATTTTCCCTACCAAAGGCAATCCTGAAAACCTTGCGACCCGCCTCAACGCTCTATCACTAGAGGTTGGTGCAGAACTTGTGCCAATGCAAAGCAGCTGGGTTGATGAAGGCCCTAATTTTGGCTCCAACGAATTCCGACACCTCAAATCACCCAAAATCGCACTAGCTTGGGGCGAGGGCACCGTGCCGACCGATACCGGGGCTACTCGGTTTATCATTGAGCGCAATCTTGGTGTCCCTGTCTCGCCAATTCGGGTGCGTACTCTGGGTCGTGCAGACCTTGAAGATTATGATGTGCTCATCTTGCCGCAAATCAGCTCAAATTTTTCGTCTGAATTGGGAGAAAGCGGTGTTGAAGCTTTAAAATTATTTGTCTCTGATGGCGGTGTGCTGATCGGATTTAGTACCGCGCTTAATGTGCTTATCGACGAAGATATTGGCCTGCTGTCAACATCGTTGGAAACCATGTTTTTTAGCGATGAAGATGATACGGCGAGCAAAGACGACGATGAGGACGGCGGTCCAGTCCCGGGAACAAAGATCACGTCAGAAGAAGGATATAAAGCCTCTATCGCGGATCCGGACAAAAAACCGGATTCAGTACCCGGCGTTTTACTGCATGCCATCGCCAATACCGATCATTGGTTGTCCGCCGGATATGAACAAACCACTGCACTTCTGACTGGCAACAGGATTTACCGCCCCCTCAACGAGGCGGACGGTACCAATGTATTTCGGTTTGCGGGCCCTGACGATTTGTTGGCTAGCGGTTATTTGTGGGAAGAAAACCGCCACCAACTCGCGTTCAAGCCGTTTGTGATGGCGCAACCTCACGGCGACGGTATGGTGATCGGCTTCACCCAAAGCCCAACCACACGCGCCTATTTAAACGGACTGACTTTATTGCTGGCCAACGCCATCATTCTTGGGCCCGCACACACTGATTAAGGTTTTGTTACGATACCTTCATAAAGCCAGTTTTCTCTGATGATTTCTTACCCGTTACTTGCGGACGTGACAAAGCCCACGACGACACTGTTTGAATATATAAGCAAAACAATTTATTGGTAAGTATTGTGCCATAAGCGCTGACGTCAGACACAGGCGGCTTTCCTGTTGATGAGGTCTGAATGCGGTGCATTCGGTATTCCTGAGTCTTTCCAGCCGTAACTTCTGATAAGCCTAAATCACCAAAGAAAGGAAGTAGGTGAAGACGAAGGCGATCTTTATGGCCACGCACCCAGGCAGGGCTTCGTTCACCTTGGGTGATGGTTTCATATTCAATTACGAATTGCTTTGCTGATTCACTGACGGTTTTTTCGTGCTTGAGATTACCGGTTCTGTGCCTGCCTTGAAGCTCCAAAAGCCAGTCTTCTGCAAATTCACGCGCGGCAATTAAATTTTCTTCATGTGTTGATTTTCTGTATTTTCGTCCACCAACAAAAGCCGTGCATTGCCAGAATCGACTTCTTCCGCGCTTGTAAAGGCGAATTTTTCCTGCGGCATAACTGTGTGAAGGCATCCTAAAACACCTCCTTACTAACTGATTCGCAATGGCTACAAA
>JAESUG010000202.1 GCA_016763185.1 Robiginitomaculum sp.
CCAAATTTAGCTTAAGCCGGGTGCGCATTGGGGAACATCAGGTAAGTGTGCCGGGCATTTCGGCGAATATCGGCGCGCCAGTTACGTTACGAGTGCGGGCCAATGACGGTTCGATCAGCCGCAAGCCTCAGGCGGCGTCGAGTATCTTAAACTCGGTGGCCTGTACCATCAGCAAAATTCGCGAACAGAACGAGCGCCCGGGGCAAGCTTTGTTAGTGTTGGATACCGGTAAATTTGCGCTATTGGCACGGATAACTCGAAAATCAATAGCCGAACTGGATTTGCAAACCGGTCAGCAAGTATACGCCCAAATCAAGGCTGGTGCCGCTAGTTTTAGGTAAAATTTATTTTGGCCTTGGCAAAGGAAGTGTTTTTAGAAAATCCAATGTTTGTTTGATAACGCTCAACATTGCAGGATTGTCGGAAAACTTATCTAATAACCATTCTTCTTGGCTCAACATATATATTGCAATGGCAATGAGTGATCCAGGCGCGCCAAGGGCACCACCAGTCCCAGCAGCTATAGCTCCAGTTACGGCGGCTGCAGCCAATGCCGTGCCAGCTGTTTTAACTGAGTTTTCCTTCACCCATTTCCCGCTTTTTATGGCGGTGTTGGCGACGAGCGAGCGGACAAAGTTTTTGATGCTTTCGGAAAAACGGCGTGAATTTCGGTTTTTGGGATCGGGGGTTGGCGGGCTGACCTTGGCTTCTTCGGCTAGGGCAGCGACGGCATCTTCGGTGGCGACACCAAATTCTTTGGCGGCTTTGGCAAACTTCAAACCCTCAGCCGGGGCAATCAGATTTCGGCGGGCATCGGGGCCAAGTTGGGCGGTATCGGCTTTTTCCAATACTGGGTCTAATCCGACCATCAGGTTATATGTCGATACCCATTTTTTTAGGCTAAGCGCAATCGCTTCGGGTAAAGGTGCCAGATCTGTATCTGGACCTCGCTGGTCATTGGCGGTGTTCTCAATTCGCAAAGCATCACCACGGGGGATCAATAGGCCGGGGCGTATGGCTGGGATACTATCGCCGAGTGCTTGTTGGAAGAGGTCAATTTCATCGGAAAAATTATTCAGAGAGTTGCTCCCGGCCAGTAACGGCGCGATCTGTTCTTGTAATTCCTTGGTACGGCGGGTGCATTCGCTGTGGCGGTCTATAGCGTCGGGGTGGGTGGCCAGATCGCTGACATTGGCAAAAGGGTCAATGTCAATCTTTCCGCTTTGGTCTAGGCGAAATTGTAGGGCGCCTTGTACTTGCGGCTCGACGTCCTGTTCCTTCGGCGGCTTGGGTGCAAATCGCTCGATGATGGTTTGTAGTTTGGCGTTGGCAATCGCGGCGTGCCTCCAATCGCTTGTGGTTGGTTCTCGCACCCGTGCGGTCTCCAGTTCTTGGTGCAACGGTTCGCCTTTGACGCGAGCGTCAAACCAGTTAGTCCAGACCTGCCAGTCTTCTTTTAGTGCCAGTAATTGCGCTTTTAGATCAGCCCAGTTCAGCTCATCACCTAGTAGTATGCCATCAATCCAAAGGGGTAATTCAGCCAACCTCTTCGCATCCAGCCCGCCAGCAACAGCCCGCGCGTCAGCAGCAGCATAAGCGGCATCAGCAGTATCCATATTAACCGTATAAGCCTCAATAGCATCAGCTTCATTTTCATAAGCGTCAGTAGCAGTGCTAGCTGCATATGCAGCGGCATAAGCAGTATCTGCGTGAGCGGTATAAGTATCAATAGCATCAGTAAAAACACTAGAATCATAATCAGTATCAGTAACAGCAGTAAAAGTAGCTGCTATATCAGCAGCTGCAGCAGCAATCCTATCTGGCCAAACTCCGGCGCACAGTGCCGCGGATATAGCACGAAACGAGGGCAGGATGATGTCGTTGGTCAAGTCTCTCTCTACTGACAAAGCAAAGGGGTGCTGCAAGGCAAAATGGGTGGTTAGTCGTAAGGCCGCACGAGCGGTAAAAACAGTGATGACATCGCGTTGCTGTCCTATCAACCAATTACCGACATCATCTTTAGTTTTAAATCCGCCGGGGGGAATTTCGCCTACTTTGGCCATTGGGATCCTTTGTGATGCGCGGGTATTAGGGAACATTTGTGGGGGAGGGTCAAGATAGAAGGCAACCTTGTCATTGCGCGAAGAGCTGGACCCTCCGATCAAGTCGGAGGGAGACGCAAAAGAAGGGGTCGGCCCTTGACAAACTTACGCTTTGATTTGAGGGTTTGGCGCATCTTAAAACAAAGGGGAATTTGATGAGTGCTACGGTTGTTGCGTTATTAGGGTATATCGGTGTGATGCTGGTATTGTTGTTGATTTTGGCTGGCTTGCGGGTTGGGTTGACGGTTATGGGCAAAGCACCGGCGAGTGGGTTTGCGCCCGGCGGTGATGATGTGTCACCTTTTTCGGCTAGGTTATGTCGCGCCCATGCCAACAGTTATGAGTTCTTCCCGATTGTTGGTGGATTGTTGTTATATGGGCTGGCTACGGGTCAAAGCTCGATTACCAATGGTTTGGCAATATTTTTGCTTGGCGCGCGGGTGTTACAGTCAATCACCCACCTAGCTTCGAGCAGTGCAATGGCGGTTCGGCTGCGGTTTGCGTTTTTCTTGGTTCAGTTTCTGATTGCTGGGTATTGGCTCTATCTGTTCTTTATGGCCAGTGGAGAAAACTATATGTAGCGGATCAATTTTTCGTGGTGCGCTATTTTTTTTCGGTAGATTGATATATATGCTAATGAGCCGTTGGTTTGGTTTTTTAGATCGCGCCAGTGGTTCATGTTTTTTTACCGGAGATCAGACGAATGCGTTTACTTTCTAGCCTGCTCAAAGCCTTTATAACCAAAGGGACATTGGTGGTGTTTGATGCCAAGGGCGGGCGCCATGATTTTGTTGGCACCCCGACAACGCCGGTGATTACCATGCGCCTGCACAACGCATCATTATATCATAAATTACTGTTACAACCCGATTTGACGGCGGCTGAGGCCTACATGGACGGCACGCTAACCTTTGAGGACGGCACCGATATTGTTAGCTTTTTGGACCTGATGGTCGCCAACAAAGAAGGGCTGGAAAACCACGGATCGCAAAAATACGGTAAGATTATTCGCGCCATCACCAAGCCGTTTCAACAGTTTAATCCGATCAAAAACGCCCGCAAAAATGCCGCCCATCATTATGATCTGTCCGAGAATTTATACCGATTGTTCTTGGGCGAGGATATGCAGTATTCGTGCGGCTATTTTCGCGACCCGGATGAAAGCTTAGATCAGGCACAGCTCAACAAAAAACGCCGGATAGCAGCCAAATTGGATTTACAGGACGGCGATCACGTATTGGACATTGGTTGCGGTTGGGGCGGCATGGGTTTGTATTTGGCGCAAGTGGCCAATGTCAAAGTCACCGGTATTGCTTTGGCTCGCGAACAGTTACGGGTTGCCAACCAACGGGCCGAGGAAATGGGCCTGTCGGATCGGGTGAAGTTCGAATATATGGACTATCGAGAAGTTACCGAGAAATACGATAAAATCGTCTCAGTAGGCATGGTCGAACACGTAGGTGCGCGGTATTTTCACCCGTATTTTCAGCAGATTAGCCATATGCTAAAGCCAAAGGGCCGGGCGATGGTTCATTCCATTGGCCGCCGTGGACCGCCGGGGTCGACCAATGCATTTATCCAAAAATACATTTTTCCGGGTGGGTATTCACCCAGTATTTCTGAAGCGATAGCGGCGGTGGAAAACACGCCGTTATGGATCGCAGACTGTGAAGTTTGGCGTTTGCATTATTACCATACCATCCGTCATTGGCGGGATAACTTCATGGCCAATCGCGACAAAGCTGTTGCCCTGTACGACGAGCGTTTCGCTCGGATGTGGGAGTTTTACTTAAGCGCCGTCGCCATCGGATTTAAGCATGACAACAACATGAATTTCCAATTGATCTTGTCCAACGAGCGTGACGATACGCCGATCACCCGCGACTATATTTACGAAAATGAAAAAGCCTTGATGAAACGCGGATTGTAGAGGGTTGGTGGCTCCCTCTGGCTCCCCTTACTTTCGTTTCCCTCCGGCTTGACCGGGGAGGGTCCATAGAACAACCTAATGAACTACTGTTGGTGCCCAGACAAAGAACTGGCCCCTCCGGTCAAGCCGGAGGGAGACGAAGAGGGAAGAGGGAAGAGGGG
>JAESUG010000002.1 GCA_016763185.1 Robiginitomaculum sp.
CCTCGGCTCAAAGTATTCGAACTTCGTTCGAGGGGGCGCGCCATTCCCATAAATGTAAACGACCCACCTCGGTTTAAAGTGTTCGAACTTCGTTCGAGGGGGCGCGCCATTCCCATAAATGTAAACGACCCACCTCGGCTCAAAGTGTTAAGACTTCGTCCGAGGCGGTGCCCGAATTAGTGACTATCACTATGGTTTGATCGTCGCCAGTGTGCTCAAGCCAAGGCCTTCGACTACTTGAAGTTGAACGGGCGCAACTGCTGCGTTGATAACGTCTGAACCAAAAGCTTGGCCGACAACCACGCGATCAGGTCGTTGACCTTTGGGTGATGCCACTAGAGTTACAATTGCCGCCGCAACATCATGTGGGTCGGGCGCGTTTTCCTCTGCAAACATAGCCATGAAAGTCTCGAACATCTTGCCGGGAATATCGCCGATCTCGCCATAAGCCGTAGCGCGCGCAGCATCCGCGGGTTGTTGCGCAGATGTATACATATTCGTCGGGTAGGCGCTTGGTTGAACCAATACCACATCGACACCGAGCTGCGACAACTCATAACGATAGCTATCGGTTAACCCCTCTACCGCGAACTTTGAGGCGCCATAGAGGCCAAAAAATGGGAATGTGACACGGCCAAGAATGGAACCGACATTGATAATTAAACCATCACCTTGCGCCCGCAATGTTGGCAATGTGGCGCGGAGCACACGCTGGATGCCGAAAACATTGACATCAAACAGATCGCGTACTTGTTCCGAAGTAAAGCCTTCAGACACGCCGGCCGCTGCAATTCCGGCATTATTGATCACGACATCAAGCTTACCACCCGATGTATCAAGTACAACCGCCACCGCCGCATTGACGCTTGTACCTTTGGTCACATCTAGGTCAATAACTTCAATGTCTTTCGCACGAAGCTCGCCTGCCACCACACGATTGCGGTCATCAGGGTCGCGCACGCCAGCAAAAACTTTGTGGCCCGCAGCAACAAGTGTTTCTGCCGTATCGCGACCAAAGCCACTTGATGCGCCGGTGATGAGGATCGTTTTTATCATTGGTTTTTTCCTTTTAAAAAAATTGAACATGAGTAATCCTTGAGTTTATTTAGTAACCTATAAAACATACTTTAAAAGGTTATCATTAAAATGTAACTTGTCAAATACATTTTTTAAAGTTACACAAAAGCATGTCCAAAAGCACTTTCCCCAACGGCACCACAGCCACTTTAAGCTCTAGCGATCGTCCGCCACCCATATGGATCGGTGACCATATCGCGCTTCACTTCTTGAACTCAGTGGCCGCGCCGCGTGGGACCCAGATAGAATGGATCAAGACCGGCCAAGATTTTCTCACGTGGATGGTCGCTGCGCAGTCGCTTGATCTAAGTGAAGCCAAACATCTCCTTTCACAATTCTCTGCGCGCGATTTTGACCAAATGGCGATTGATGCCATTGCCTTGCGTGAATGGTTCCGTGGCGCACTTACGCGCGTGAAGATCAGTGGTGTCGCCTCATTGTCATCTGCGGACATTGAGTGCTTGAACAAAATAATGACCCACGACGCCGTCTATCGGCACATCGAAAGCGACGCGAAGGGCAAAGGATTACGTCTCATCACCAAACGCGCGTGGCGAACACCGGGCCAAGTGCTGGCGCCGCTGGCGATTGCCATGGCTGATCTCTTGTGCAACTTCGATCTTAATCTTGTGCGGAACTGTGAGAACCCGCCGTGCACCATGTGGTTTTATGATCGCACAAAGGGACATCGACGGCGCTGGTGCAGCCAAGCGGTCTGTGGGAACCGCGCCAAAGTGGCCGCTTTTCGGGATCGGCAGAAACAGAAAAACAAGTGATTTTATTGTGTCACTGTAATCGTAAGGCAAATGAAAGCCGAATTAGCGGCGATATACCGATCCAATGGTTTAGCTATTGGACAGTGAGCCTAGCGTCAAAATTACAGCAAGAGCAAAGGCTATTGCACACCTCTTACGTCAAACGATTACGCAATATCTGACTTAGGAAATCGACCAAGGTTACGGCTACGATGATGATGATCAGGATGGTTGCGGTCTTTCCATATTGGAAGGAACGGATTTGTTCGAACAATAATTGTCCGATGCCGCCAGCCCCGATCAAGCCCAAAATAGTTGCGGAGCGAGTGTTAGATTCCAATCGGTACAGGGTATATGAGGTCCATAAAGGGGCCACTTGTGGGATGACACCCCAGACCACTTCGTGAATAGGCCGGGCACCGGTGGCACGAACACCTTCAACGGGACCGGCATCCATGGACTCGACAGCCTCAGAGAATAACTTCGACAAAACCCCGGTAGTGTGTACCGCCAACGCCATCACGCCGGCAAACGGACCCAGGCCAACGGTGACCACAAACATGGTGCCGACCACCAGCTCGTTGATTGAGCGAAACGCGTCCATTAACCGGCGCACAAAGAACACTACGGGGGCGGGAGCCACATTGCTGGCAGATAATAAACCAAGTGGAATGGCGGCCAAAACCGCCAGAAAGGTGCCCCACAAGGCAATCTGAATTGTGATCGACATTTGGGTTAAATACAGCCCAACCTCACTGAAATCAGGGTCCAAGAAACCAGAGGCGTATTCACCCATTCGATCGCTATTGCTGATCAATAAGGGCGCTTTGAATATTTCGGCGGCGACAAATGCCCAAACCAAGGCCGCGATAAAAATCGCCCAAATACTCGCATCAAACATACGATCTTTTATCGGTGTGGTCGGGCCCGCACCTCTGGTCGCTGATGACCAAAAGAAAAAGCCAAAAGCGATGAGACCCACCGTCAAGGTAAATGCGATACGGGGCCAGTCAAACTGAAACCCGTCATTGCGCGTACTTTTCCCACTATACGCAGGTAGTCCTTTGGGCTTTACGATCTCAGATTGCGATTTTGCGTCCATGCTTTCTAGTTTTTCATTTAGCACTCGCAAAGCTTCGGTGCGCTCAACTTCACTTAATTTATGGTTATTTTGCGCCAACGCCATATCGCGAACAATCTCGATGCGGATAATCGGGTCAAGATGGTTGTCATTGGCCGCAAGAAACACGCCAAAATCTAATTCGCCTAAGACCTCGCGTTGTCGTTGTAATTCCTCTGGACTGTCGGCGTGCCGGCCATAAGTCATAAAGAAATACAGCAACTTTTGTTTGACCTCGACCGGCAGGTCTTTGCGCCAAACAATTGGATCGGTCTGTAGCAGCGGCGATGTCCACAACACCCGTACCCGCTCTAGGATCTCCGGACGGGTTCGGGCCAGACGCTTTAAGTTGGTGGTGTTGTTGGTGGCGACATCCAATAAATCGTTGGCCACCGCCATGCCATTGGCCTCGTGGGTCGCATTACGTACATTTTTGAAACACTCCGAAGGCACAACCCCATTCGGCGCAAAAATATAGGCCATTGGCACCAATGTGCCAGAGGTCGAGTTCGGATCGCCCATGCCAAAATTGATGGTTTGGTCGCAGACCAGCAAATCCTCAAGCGATTGCAACGGACTGTCGGTGGGGACCAATAATACGGAGTGATAGCCCGGCGCACCATCGGGATAGGTGGCCTTAGCAAATACTTCGCCATTAGAGCGGCGCACCGCTTCCAAACCTGATTTATTGGAGAACCAAGCCGCTTCCACCTCGTTAAAACGCATGGCTTCGACAATCCCGGAATAATCAGCCGCAAAGAACGCCGTAATTTTCATGCCGGTAATTTCGCTCATGTCTTCTAAAAACGGCGCCCACAGCGTCGATAAATTATCCGAGCTCTCGGTGGTGATCACCCCAAACTTAAATTTGCGAACCGGCTCTTTTTCCTGCGCCGAGGACGACAGGCCCAAAACGAACATCAAAATCGCCAAAAAAAATGTGGCTTTGATCAAACTTGCTGAATATTTCATTGGATTGCCTCTGTTGACCAAAACGCGTCTTCGTACTCCGAGCCATAGATAGTGATCATATCTTCCTTGGTCATATCTTTGGCCAGCCCGTCATAAATAATCCTGCCTTCTTTGAGCGCCACCACGCGTTTGCAATAGCGGATCGCAAAATCGACCTGATGCAAAGATACGAGGATGGTAATGCCATCGCGCTCGTTTAGCTCTTGTAATTGCTCCATTACTTTGCGCGCGGATACTGGGTCAAGAGAGGCAATCGGCTCGTCGGCCAAGATCATTTGCGCCCCTTGCACCAAAGCCCGAGCAATTGCGCCGCGCTGTTTTTGACCGCCCGAAAGCTTGGAGGCCCGTCGTCCCGCAAATTCAGCAACACCCACCCGCTCCAAAGCCTGCATCGCCAAGACGCGGTCCGCAGCCGGATACAGGCCCAATGCACCGCGCCAAACCGGTATCCGCCCCAAGGCACCGATCATCACATTGGCAAATAAACTTAAGCGCCCAACCAAGTTAAAGGATTGAAAAATCATTCCCATATCACGACGGCGATAGTGTAGCCCTTTGGCAAATACGCCATTTCGTTGCACTTTGCGGCCAAACACTTCGATCCGACCGGAACCGGGCGCGGCAAGTTGCAAGCCGTCAATGGTACGTAACAAAGTTGATTTACCGGAGCCAGACGCACCGATCAGGGCTACCATTTCGCCGACATTCACCACCATATTGGCATTGTGCAGCGCAACAAAATCGCCAAAGGCGACACTGGTATCGTCAACGTTCAGCGCTGGTACGTCTTTGGTATTTTTGCTCATAGCGATCATTTTCCCAATTCACACAATCGGGCAATGACACCCGTTTCGCCATGTTTATTTGTCTTGCGACACACTGGCGATTCGGGGAGTCATTGTGACGGCTAACGGCACAAGGGCAAGTAAATTAAACCACTAGAATTGACTTTGGTGAAAGCGCAAACCGGCGAGAACCAACCGATGACGAATTAGTGCCAAAAATATCACATGAATTTGAATTGTTTCGTTGTTTTGTCACAATCACCTGCTATCTGTCCCGCGACCATCTATAAGGGACAGAAGACTCAAAACTGACGATTCTGTTTGAATCTATTTACACGACAATTTCACGTACATCATTCACGAATTCCATGAGGGGATATCATGCAAAAACAAATCAGAAGCATTCTGCTTTCCGGTGCAGCAATGCTCATTCCAACCATCGCGGCTACTACATTAAGTACCGCGGCCTACGCACAACAAGTCACATCAAACATTCGAGGCACTGTTGTTGATGCTTCTGGCGCTGCCGTCTCTGGGGCAAGCATCGCCGTTACCGACACACGAGTTGGTTCAACACGCAGCATTACAGCTGCTGGTAACGGTTCGTTCTCTGCCCGCAACTTTGAACCTGGTGGTCCATATTTGGTCCGCGTGTCCGCGCCCGGCTATCAAACCGAAACAATCACAAATGTTTTTCTTTCACTTTCTGAAACCAAAAATTTTAATCTACAACTTACCAGCGGTGATGCATCAGCCGACACCATTATCGTTACAGCCAGTCGCGCCAGTCAAATTTTGTCCAGTGTTGCCATTGGCCCAAGCTCTGTCTTTACCACGGCTCAACTTGAGGGTCTGCCGTCGCTCAAACGCGATATTCGTGATGTGATCCGAATTGATCCACGGGTTATTATTGATGATTCAAATGAAAGTTCAATCTCATGTTTGGGCGGGAACAACCGGTTTAACTCCTTTACCATTGATGGCGTGCGCAGTTCAGATTCGTTTGGTTTGAACGCATCTGGCCTACCTAGCCGTAATAACATGCCAATTCCATTTGATGCTGTTCGTGAAACCTCTGTTGAGTTTGCGCCGTTTTCTGTGGAATATGGTCAGTTCACCGGCTGTAACATCAATGTAATTACCGAAGCCGGTACCAATGAGTTTCATGGTTCCGGGTTTTTTGTTTTCAACAATGATAATTTAACCGGCTCGACCATTAATGGACGTACCGTACAGTCCGAACCCTTTAGCGATAAAAACTGGGGCGCATCTATAGGTGGCCCAATACTCAAAGATCGCTTATTTTTCTTCGGTTCATACGAAGAATCCAGTGATGCAAATACCCAAAACACGGGACCGATCGGCGGTGGCTTTGCCAACGAAGCCTTTTTGACCGTGGCGGAAGCCAATCAAATCAGCGATATTTTATCCACTCAGTATGGCCGCGACACGTTGGGGTTTTTAAGCTCTCTACCGGTAACCAATCGGCGCTTGTTGGGTCGGGTTGACTGGCAGATCAATGACCAGCACCGGGCGGCTTTTACGTTCTATGACATTGATGATCTAGAACTTGAGCCCGATGATTTTGGTTTTAACGGCCTTGCCTTTGGTGATAATTTTGAGGCCTCCGGTACAGATGCTCAGTCCTATTCAGCTCGTTTGTTCTCAAACTGGACAAATAACTTCTCCACAGAAATTCGGCTTTCGCGGCTGGACACCGTTGATGAACAAAATCCATTTGGTGGCGGTGAGGCCCAAGATGCCAATCCTATTCCGCGGATTGTCATTCAAGATGGCGCGGGTGATGATATTGCCGTCTCTGGTCCCGGCTTCTTCCGTAGTGCAAATTCGTTGACAACTACCTTGGACCAAGTTCGGATCAAAGGCGATTACACCAAGGGTAATCACACGTTTACCGCTGGGTACGAATTAGACCATTTGGAAGTGTTTAATCTGTTTGTCCCAAATGCAACCGGCACCATCATCTTTGATGACATTGCTGCTCTTGCCGCGGGTCAAGCCAACTTTATCTTTGGTAATGGTGCTGGCTCTGGCAACATTAATGATGCCGCCGCCGTTTGGTCCCGAAACATTCATACCCTATATTTACAAGATCAATGGCAAGCAACCGATGCGCTAACTCTTACGGCTGGTTTGCGTTATGATTTTTATGGCCAAAATGACGCACCGCCAGCAAATGCAAATTTCGCGGCCCGCTATGGTTTCTCGAACAGCACCAATCTTGATGGTCTTGATGTGATACAGCCGAGGCTTGGTTTTTCTTATGAAGGGTCAGACTGGAGCTTAGGGCAAACCTCTTGGCGCGGTGGTCTTGGTATCTTCTCTGGTGCTGATCCGTCCGTATTCTTTTCAAATGCCTTTACCAATTTTGGTAGCGGTGTTGGTGGTGCAAACATATTCAATGCACCATGTACCGGCGCAGATTTGCAAGTCACTGATGCAAACGGTCAATTTACCGGCTTACCTGGGTGTTTGGCTGCCGCCATCTCCACACAAGCTGGTTTAAATGCTGATGGCCGGGTTGATGCGATTGATCCAAACTTTGAGCTACCATCCGTGTTACGAGCCAGCCTCGGCTTCTCCCATTATATGGATTTGGGCACAGGTGGCTTTTTTGACGACTGGTCGATTGATGCGGACTTTATCTATTCCGATAGAAGAAACTCCATTGACTTTGTTGATCTGACATTGACGCCTACGGGTGTCATTACGCCCGATGGTCGCCCGCTATTTAATGCAGTTGACCCTTTGCTCGCTGGTTGTAATGCCGTATTCCTTGGTATTCGCGAGGGCTTTAGTGGCGATGTCACGCAAGGTAGCGCTTGTGATGCTGGTGGCGATGATCAAGATATTTTGCTAACCAATGCGACCGAAGATGGTCGCGCCATCACGTTTTCATTGCAAGCCAACAAAAGCTTTGATGTCGGGTCAGGTAATTTTGATTTCCGGGTTGGGTATGCATTTACCGATGCAACGGAAACCAACCCAGTGACTAGCTCCACAGCTACATCAGGTTTTGAAGAAGTAGCATTGTCGATCATTAACCTTCCACCATTGGCCCAAGCGAGCCGGGTTAACACTCACAACTTCACGGTTACAGCCATGTTAGAGCAAGAATTTATCAAGGACCTACCAACACGGTTCTCAGCATTTTTCAATGCTCGTTCTGGTGGCCGGTTTTCTACGGTGTTTGATAACAATACGGCAACTAGCTTGTTCGGTGATAGTGATAACGAAGAGCGGCATTTGATCTATATCCCAACTGGGCCAAATGATCCATTGGTTCAATTTGCTCCTGGATTTGATACAACAGGGTTCTTTGCGTTCTTGGCGGAAACTGGCCTTGATCAATTTGGTGGTCAAATTGCACCACGTAATATCACAAAAAACCCTTGGTTCATCGACCTTGATCTTCGCATTCAACAAGATCTGCCTGCCCTAAAAGGCGGTCACAGATTTAGCGTCTTCCTTGATCTTGAAAATGCGCTGAACTTTGTCTCCGACGGTGCCAATATCTTTAGAAGACACGATAGTGGTGACGTTGCCGAAGGCCTACCCGTAGTAGACGCAGCCTTAAGCGCCGATGGTAGCCAGTTCGTTTATTCGAACTTCCGACCCGGTGGTGGCGGCAATTTCCGCAACAGCTTCGCTGGTCCATCCTTGTGGGCAGTTCAAGTTGGCATTCGTTACTCTTTCTAACGATACCCAACACAAGTATCAAAAGCGCGGTCCAAACCTGGCCGCGCTTTTTTTTGCCTAAAACTAGACTTATGTGAAGGAATGCTGCGCAATGGATAGCAAATTTTGCTTGATGTACGAAACAGGCTTGGGTCAGGCCGCCGCTTCTGCTAGTACCTAGTTTAAACTCGGAGAACAACCTTGGAAGCAAGTCACCAAAACAAAAACAAACGAGCTGGGCAGAATTATTTAATACCAAGCTTGGTCATTGCGTTGGCCTTGGGCCTTAGCGCCTGCGAAACGACGAAGCCCGGACTTAGCAAGGACGCAGGTTTAGGTAATCCGTTTGCTAGAATCATGGGCGATACTTCGGCAGAGCCTTCTCCAGCAACCGACTCTGGACAAGTTGAACAACCTTCAACCTCAGATCAAACCCCTGCTGCACAAATCTTCCCAGCCACGGGGCCGCGCGTTGGCCCGGCGGTCTATCATGCTGAACGCGCCACTGGCGGCGGGTTTAATGTCAATTTTGCCGACGCAGACCTACAAGAAGTTATCCAAACCATTTTGGGCGATCTATTAGATCAACCCTATATCCTAGACCCACGGGTACAAGGCAGAGTCACCGCGGCCACTGGCGGTGAGGTCAGCCGTGATGGGCTGTTGTCACTATTAGAAACCGTGCTGTCGATGAACGGTGCCGCCATCGTCCAAAATGAAGCGAACTGGCGAATTGCACCGGCAGGTGAGATATTTGCTGGCGGGCAAACCAGATTTGAAAACGCAAATGTGCCTGGGTTTGGTGTTACATTGGTTCCACTTACCCATGTCTCGGCAACCAGCATGATATCCTTGCTTGAAAATACGGTAACCCGCGCTGGAAGCATGCGGCCGGATTTGGTTCGGAACATGTTGTTGGTAACAGGGACCAGTACGGAACGTGCCAATGCGCTGGCGGCCATACAAGCCTTTGACGTAGACTGGATGGCCGGCATGAGTAGCGGGATTTTCCCACTTAAAAACGCCACTGCCAGCGATCTTATCACCGAGCTTGAAAGCATTTTGCAAACCGGTCCGGGTGGCGGGACTGAAGGGGCCATTCGCTTACAAGCCATTGAGCGGATTAATGCAATATTGGTATTAACCCCCAGCAATCAAATGATGAACAAGGCAAAGGTTTGGATTGAACGACTGGATACCGGAGGTCCTTCGGATGTTACGTTGCGCACCTATAAAATCGAAAACGGAAAGGCGCTGGAAACCGCGGATCTGTTAAATCAATTATTCGGTGGTGCACAGGTATCTCGGTCGTCCAACATCAATCCCGACCAACCGCAAACCACCAACACCTCTCGCACAACCAACAGAGCGCGCCCGGCACGCTCTAACACGAACGCAAGCCCCAATGCGGATGCGCCGCGAATTATTGGCGATCAGATCAATAATGCTTTGGTGGTTTTGGCGACCCAACAAGGCCAACAATTGGTTGCCCAGGCGCTTCGGGAAATTGACAAACCGCCAGCACAAGTTTTGATCGATATGGTAATCGCCGAAGTTACCCTAAACGATACTTTACGATACGGTGTGCAATATTTTTTCGCCACCAACGGAATCGGTAATCTTGGAAATAGTGGGCGCGGCGGGTTTGCCAACGGTCCAGGCCTCGACGCCAATGGTGTGTTTCCCGGTTTTAATTTCATCTTGGACCAAGGAACAGATGCTCGTTTTGCTTTGGATATTTTGGATAGCATTACTGACTTAAAAATCATCTCATCCCCGCATATTGTGGTGCTCAATAACCAACCAGCTCATTTGCAAGTTGGCGACCAAGTGCCGGTGATCACCCGCCAAACCCAAGACATTGGAAACCCGAACGCGCCACAGGTGAATTCCGTGGAATTTCTTAACACCGGCGTTATTATGAATGTCACACCGCGCATTTCATCCACCGGATTGGTGACTATGGAAATCAGCCAGGAAGTTTCCAATGTCTCGACCTCTGCTTCAACCGGGCAACTTACCCCGACCATTTCGAGACGGGTGTTAGAAAGCACAGTGGCGGCTCGTTCCGGGCAAACCGTATTACTGGGCGGATTGATCTCTGATGAACAACAAAGCTCAAGCACTGGACTACCGGGATTATCCAGAATTCCGATCCTTAAAAACTTGGTGGGTAGCCACAGCATTACCACCAGCCGCACCGAGCTTCTGGTTTTTATAACCCCGCGCGTTCTTAACGTAGACCGCGACATGTCAGCGGTGATACATGATATTCGTCAGCGCATGGTTTTGATTGAACGTGAAGCAAATAAAGAACTGCAAAACGAGCCATAACTATGGCTTTTTTAAGTATGTTTTTGATCCTTTGCGGGCCATTTGTTGGTAGCTTCGTCCAAGCCAGCGCGAACATCTGGCCAGACCGGTCGAACGCCGTACAAATCCACTCGGTATGCCAGCACTGTCACACCAAGCTGAAGGTTTTCGACCTGATCCCAATCGTAAGCTATCTGTGGTTACGCGGTAAATGCCGGAGCTGCGAAACTAGTTTTGGAAGCGCTCATTTGTTCACCGAGTGTGCTGCGGCGCTCATCGCGATCAGCGCCGTTATTGTATTTAATGGCTGGTTGATGTTGGTCACGGCTTTGTTGGGTTGGGTTTTGTTATTTGCCTCCCTAGTCGATTTTCGCCTGCGACTGCTGCCCGATGGCGCAACCCTCGGCCTCACTTTGGCCGGAGCCATCGTGTTATTTTGGCAAGCAGGTGTGCCCGGTCTTTGGTTTGCTGGCTTGGGCGCAGGGTTTGGCTATGGCGTATTTTATATCATTGCAAAGGGTTATCGGATTTTACGCGGACGAGACGGGTTGGGCCTAGGAGACGCTAAATTACTCGCCGCCGGCGGTGCTTGGGCTGGCCCGTTTGCCCTAAGCTGGATTGTACTTCTTGCGGCGTGTTTCGCCTTAGTTGGTTTATGGATTACCAGCACAATACGGGGGCAAAAACCCAAAGCAGATACCGCCCTTAGCTTCGGCCCGGCCTTGGCTTTGGCGATATACCTAATTTGGCTTTGGTCGGGGCAGGGCGACGAAGGTTTGCGCTTGCTGTACCTGTAATGATCAGGCAAAACTCCCACCCATGACGCACAAAACTCAGATTAGAACGGCCCACCCAAAAGATCGACTACAGCGTTTGTGGGTATACCGCGAAGCTATATTTGCTTTGGTTGGTCGGCAATTTAAGGCCCGCTTTGACAAACCAGCCATTGGGCTCATGTGGATGCTATTGCAACCTGCTGCTTTGGCCGTGTTGTTTGCCGTTTTTTTTGGGTTATTGGTCCGAATTCCATCAAACGATATTCCGTATCCGGTGTTTGTTTTCGTCGGGGTGGCCCTTTGGCAAGGCGTGGCCCGCGCTTTGGGTGAAAGCGCCCATGTGTTTGAAAGTGCCGCCTCGCTTTTGCGCCAAACTTCGATGCCTAGGCTAGCCCCGGTATTTGCCAATGTCGCAGGCTCTAGCCTTGATGTACTAGCCTCGCTTGTGGTTGCGGTAATTATTGCTTTGGCTTTTGGTGTTATCCCCGGATTTAATCTAGTATTTTTACCGGTTTTTCTTGCGCTTGCCTTGATTGCAACCACCGGAATAGCGGCTGCCTTAGCCGGGGTTTGCGGCGCATGGCGTGATGTACGACAGCTCATTCCCCTAGGATTACAGTTTATGATGTTTGCATCACCGGTGATTTATCCCTCCAGCTTGGTCCCACCACAATACCAATTGTTGTACGCGGTTAATCCGTATTCTGGTATTTTGGATGGATTACGGTGGAGCATGTTACACGGCCCCATGCCACAATTTGCACCAATGTTCGTTTCAACGATCAGTGCGTTGGCGTGTTTTGTGATCGGGATTTGGATATTTATGAAGCTCGAAGGGCGCGCCGCCGATGCTTTGTGAAAATCCAATTTTAGAGGTTGCAAATCTTAGCAAAGACTACCCATTGTCCGGAATGGGTTCTGCCCGTCCGTTGTATCATCGTTTAGGTGGCGAACCGATAAAAATCCGAAAAGCACTTCATGATGTCAGCTTTACGCTAAACCCTGGCCAAGCTTTGGGTGTTATGGGTCGAAATGGCTCCGGCAAAAGTACCTTGCTTAAAATTCTGGCGGGTGTTGTTGATCCAACCGCCGGCGAAGCGCGAATACGAGGACAAATTGGCGCGTTATTGGAGGCAGGTTCTGGCGCCCATCCAGATCTTTCCGGTTGGGACAATATGAAGCTAGCGGCGCGATTGCTCGGAGTTCCAAAGCTTGAGCGCGATCTCTATTACGAACAAACGGCAAGATTTAGTGATCTTGGCTCAAAATTAGCGGAACCAGCTCGCTGGTATTCATCAGGACAATTTGCTAGGCTTGGCTTTGCAATGGCGGCGATGGCGCCAACGGATTTGTTACTGATCGACGAAGCCTTGGCGGCGGGTGACGCTCGTTTTCAATTAAAGTGTTTTGATTTTTTCTATGCGGCCAAGGCACAGGGACGTTCCTTCGTCTTTGTTTCGCACGCTTTGCCGGTTTTACGCGACCTTTGTGACAATGGATTGGTTTTGCAAGATGGAAAAACAGTTTATACTGGGCCGATAGAACAGGCGATTGAACGATATGAAACAACCAACTTGGATATCCGGAATTGATTTTCTTGCCCGCAAAAAAGGCTGGTTGCGATGGCGCAAAGGTGCGCCCAAAACCCTAACCTGTCCTGCGTGCAGCCAAAGCTCCATCATGACAACCCGTCTTGATACCGCTAGCCCGGCACATCACTGGCACCGGTTTGCGCTGTATGAATGTTCAAATTGCCAAACGGGTCATTTTCCAAACCTGAAGCCACCAACCTATGAAGGCAAAACCGCCAAAGCTGGTGAGCGCATTCGTGAAACTGCCGCGTTAAAATACTATTTGGAGCAAGGCGCAGGCCTGATTTCAATGATCGAGCCTATTTTACGCTTGCAAGCCTTACCACAACGCTCTTTTCTTGAAATTGGTTGTGGTTATGGGTTTGCCATGCATTTTGCACGCGAAGCACTCGGTTGGGATGTCACCGGGTTTGACCCATCATCCTTAGCCAGGGTTGGCGCCGAAGACCTTGGCCTTGAAATTCAAGCACAATATCTTGATGCTCATACGGCGCTAAACAATGGCCCGTTTGATATCGTGTACTCATCAGAAGTCATTGAACACGTGAACGACCCCGATGGGTTTTTGGCACCGATTGTGAAGGTATTGGCCCGATCGGGGATTTTAGTTTTAAGTACCCCTGACATCGGCGGCATACACGAAGATCGTCCACTAGAAAGCTTATTGCCGTTAGTTTCGCCGGGTTCTCACCTCATTTTGTTTTCCAAATCGGGTTTGGAGCAAACTCTAACCCGCGCTGGATTTTCAAACGTTGAGGTCGTTCGCAATGGTGATACTTTATTCGCCATCGCTTCTACTGCACCGTTACAATTAATCGAGCCAAGCGCGATCAATGATACGCTGTTCGAAAACTATCTTGCCAAACAAACCAAGACCTTCAAAACACACCCGCAGCTGTTTACCGGCTTTGCCGGACGCTTACTCAAACAACAAGTCAACGCTGCAAAGTATCAAGCTGCCGAGCGAACCTTTGATCAATTAACAGCCCATTGGCGTACGCAATACAAGCTTGACTTAGGCAATGTGGAGCAGATTGTTCTACCAAACCCGCAAACCATAAAATTTGAAACCTTCGCCAAGCAAGTTCCTTTGAACTTATCAACTGTATTGTATCATGCGGGCGTTTTAGCCTTAAACCGAAATCAAGATATATCCTTGGCAAAAACCCGGTTTGAAGCCTGTATCCTAGCGGATACGGCCTTACAAGCCGCCTTTCACTCGATCAATGTTGTAGATTTAGAAAGTCGCATATTGGCAGGCTTGGCCGAAGCATTGTGCATTGGCCTTTCAGCCAATGACAACCCGGCAACAGCGGCAGATCGTCTGAGTGCCGCCACAGAGTGCGGCATATTAGCTGAATGTAAGCTGGCTTTTTTTAATGCCGAATTGGATGTGTTTTCCGCCGCTGCGAATACCGGCGTTTGGAATATTGCCCGACCCTTTGCAACAAAGGTATCGACCACCTTACAACAAAAAGAAGTATTGGATACGAGAGAACGCACGGCGGCAACCGGTCTGGCAATGTTGGCCTTAAACCACGACTTCGACCGAAAAACCGGACTGTTTTGGTTAAACAAGGCATTGCCCAACGCCCCGGCTGGATCTCCGTGGGACGGCCTGCGTACAGTTTGGGCCGATCATGCAGCCGCTTTTGGTACTGAGCTATTGGTTGATGGTGGGCGCTCTGCTTTAGCCGTGCACGAAGCAGAAATACGCGATGCTTTGTTGGCACGAGAGCCAAAACTTACCGATTTGGATGTGTTGGTTGCCTTAGGCCATATTCATCAAAAGTCTGACCCGGTTTTGGCAATTATGTGGTTCTTGCGCGCTGTATCAGTTGCCGCAGGTGAAACCCATGAAACATTATTATCATTGATCACAGACACCAGAACACAAGGCTTTCTTGAAGCGGTAGCAACCAACAAAACAAAGCTAGCGACAAGTTTACGAGCTGACACGCAACAACAGGCTATCGCTGGAAATGGGCCGCCCACGCTCTTGTTTGCGCTTGGGTTAGATGACTTGAACCGAAATACAGATCCCGTTTCTGCCGCAAGTTGGTTTGCGCAAACAGCACAAATATCCGAAAAAGGAGAGTTACGCGATCTTGCCTGCTTCCATCACGCCTTATCACTTGCCAGAGCTGGAGAGCACACCCAAGCACGCAATATTGCAGATAAACTATTTGCCGAAGAGCGTTCTAATGTAACAGTGCACACCTTACATGATCGACGCCAACAGCTAGAAGCTGAAATAAACGAAGAGCAAGTACAGCTATGAAAGAAATACGAGCCTTTTTTAGATCAATTTGGATGCTGTTTGCCGGCGAGCACGAACGCTCTGATTATGTGGTACAATATAGCAAATACCTGTGGGCCGTCCTCTTTGGGCGTAAAAGCTGGATCAAAAAAAGCTGGTCCGGCGGTCAAGGTACAACCAGCAAAGACTTGGCAATTTTTGTGCAATTTGACAAAGACAGTGTGATCCACGGGTTTGTGTTAAACTATCTTGATGAACTAGCCAAAGCCGGACGACGGATTATTTTCATTACCAATTCACCAAAATTCCCCGATAAAGAACGAGAAAAATTACAAGGCAAAGTCGACAAAATATTATGGCGGCACAATAAGGGCTATGATTTTGGCGCCTATGCTGATGGAATAAAATTCGTCGGCGATGTAACCAAGGTGGATAGCATCTTATTATGCAATGACAGCGTCTATGGGCCGGTTTTCCCACTTGGGCCAATTTTTGAACAAATGCCCGCAACAAAGGCTGATATCTGGGCGTTAACCGATAGTTGGGATACCCGGCATCATTTGCAAAGCTATTTTTTACTGTTTCATAAACAAGCCATTGTCGATCCATTTTTTAGTAAACGTTGGCAGAAATATGTACATGTACAATCCAAATCCTGGGTGATCCGCAAACATGAAATTGGGATCACGGCGGATGCAAGAAGAGCCGGGCTTTCTACAAAGGCCCTGTTTCGATATCGCGAATTATTGGCTAGTTTCATCAAACAAATAAATGATACAAAAATCCTAAAAAATGAAAACCTTCCAAGTTCACATCGGAAAATTTTGACACATATTTTGGAGCACGCTCAACACGGTGCGCCGTTAAATTCTTCGCATTTCTTTTGGGATCAACTAATCCTAGCTGGGTATCCGTTCATCAAGCGCGAGGTTTTGCAAGGCAACCCAATGAATTTGCCTTCCTTGTACAAATGGCAACAATTGCTGCAAGCGGCCAGCGCCTATGACACAGAACTGATTAATGATCACCTAGAAACCGCCATGCGCGGCAGGTTCATGTAATGACGAAGGCGCAAACCTCTTGGTTAGAAACATCGACATTGAGCACGAACGATCAAGCGCGAGTTGCGGCCGGTGCAATTCGCTCCGGTGAAAGCCACGCCTATGTCGTTCGAAAACTAGGTTTATTGAGCGATACTGCCTTGGCCAAACTGTTGGCAAAGGCCTATGACTTGCCGTTAATGGCGCTTTCTGATTTTTCCAATACCGCACCCGTTTTGGCAAACTTACCCCAAGGGTTTTTGCGCAGCAACCAAGCTTGTCCCGTTGCCACCGATGAAACCGGCTTGATCATTGCCGTAGCCGATCCAGAAAATCAGGCGGTTTTGGACGGAATTGCCCTGACCACCGATTTAGCTGTGAGACCTGCGGTCGCAGCATTAGCCGATATCGAAGCCGCGCTCACCCAGTATTTTGGCGAAAGCCACCAACCGAACCCGGACGCAAATAATTTTGACGCAAACCATGCCGATGCCGATCATTTGCGTGATTTGGCCTCCGAAGCGCCGGTGGTTCGTCTGGTTAATGACGTCATTAGCTTGGCTGCAAATTCCCGTGCCTCAGACATTCATATTGAACCGTTTCGTGATCATTTGCAGATCCGTTTTCGTATTGATGGCGTGTTGCACAAAACGGAAGCTCCACCGATCAATATGGCAAAATTGATGATTAGCCGCGTAAAAATAATTGCCGATCTTGATATTGCCGAACGCCGCCGCCCACAAGATGGCCGGGCGCGGGTTAATATTGATGGCCGGCCTTTGGATCTTCGCATTGCGACCTCGCCAAATGTGCATGGTGAAAGCGTCGTCATCCGCTTGCTCGAAGACCGCGACGCTCATGTCACACTCCAAGGTCTAGGCTTAAGCCAAGCCAATGAAGTTTTGTTGCGAAACCGTTTGGCCAACCCCTATGGTTTGATTTTGGTGGTTGGGCCGACCGGCGGCGGCAAAACAACCACATTGGCCGGCGCGATTTCACAGCTTAATCAACCGGGGCGCAAAGTAATTTCCATTGAAGATCCGGTTGAATACCAAATTGATGGCATTACCCAAATTGCGGTAAATGCTGCGGTTGGCTTAACCTTCGCCAGCGCCCTTCGCTCGGTGTTGCGCCATGACCCAGATGTGATTGTGGTGGGTGAGCTACGCGACACCGAAACCGCCGAAATTGCCGTAAACGCCGCACTTACCGGCCATTTGGTATTGGCGACACTACACGCCAATACCGCAGCGGCTGCCCCAGCCCGCCTTGTTGATATGGGGGTGGACCCTGCCCTTTTGCGTTCGACATTGAAATTGGTCATTGCCCAGCGCTTAATTCGTTTGTCTTGCACGGTTTGTAGTAAAAACCCCGCCAGCACCAAAAACTGCACGAATTGTAACGGCACCGGGTATGTTGGTCGTTCTGGTTTGTTTGAGGTGATTGATATGCAAAATAATTTATTGTCGTTAATTCGCCCCGGCGCCGCAGCACCAGAATTTGAAGAAGCCGCAAGGAACGCTGGTTTTTCTTCGCTGGCTGATGATGCTAGGATCAAATTGGCCGCAGGTCTTACCGATGCCGACGAGATATGGCGCGTGCTCGGCGAAAAGGTTGAGAAACCATAATGAAACACTGGTTGGTCCACGCCACCAATACGGATGGCATAGTCGAGGAGCTGTTGGTCGCCGCAGAAACCGAACTTGCTGCCGCCGGACAAGCCAGAGCCCGTGGGCTGACCCCGATCGGAATACGCGTCAGCACAAAGCAAACTGCTAAAAAAATACGCGGTGCCGCCGCCGCTGCCACCCGCTTGGCCCGCGAACTTTCTGCATCGATCGGGGCTGGGCTAACCGTGGAACGAGCCTTGCAGTCCCTAGAAAAATTTGCCGAGAACTCTTTGTCAGGCCGCGTGGCCAGAGACCTGCTCGTTGAAATTCGCGCGGGCAATTCCTTAAGCCAATCATTTGCCCAAATGCCCGATATTTTTCCGCCACCATTTGCGCAAATTGCCGAAGCCGGAGAGGCATCTGGGTCGTTGGCACATTCCTTGGCAGATCTGGCCGATTGGCGCGAGCAGAGACAAAAGTTTGAATCAGAAATGCGCGGAAGCTTGCTCTACCCTGTTATTTTGTTGATTTTTTCGGCACTGGCCGTGATCGGGTTGTTGTTATTCGTAGTACCGCGTTTTGAGCAAATCTTTATTGATATGGGAAGCGAGCCGCCAGCGTTTGCCGGCATGGTATTTGCCAGTTCACGCGGATTAACATTGTGGTTGCCGATCATTGGCGGCATCATAGCCGCGGTTGTACTTGCTCTTAGCATTTGGTTGCGTCGCCCAGGGGCGCGTCTGTCCATGTATCGCCGCGCCCATCATCTGCCGGTGTTCGGACCAATTATGCGCGCTTTTTTAGCGGCCCGGTTTAATCGGGTATTGGCGGTTCTGTTGCAAAATGGCTTATCCACGGCTCCGGCATTTCGCTTGGCGGCCGCGGGCTTGGCTGATCTTTATGCGAAACAACAGCTACAAGCGGCTCTCGTAGAAGTGCGCCGTGGTGGTTCATTGCCGGAACAGATCATCAATGCTAATATCCTACCCCCATTGGCTACAGAAATATTGCGCATCGGCGAAGAAACCGGCGATATTGCTCCCGCAGCAAAGCGTCTGGCAGACCTTTATGAAGGGCGATTGGAGCGCGGCACCAAATTAGTGGTTCGGCTAGCGGAGCCGTTGCTCATTGGCTTTGTCGGCCTTGTGGTTGGGGCCATTGTGTTATCCATCTTGTTGGCCTTAGTCAGCATCAATGAAATAGGGTTTTGAAATGTCTAAAAAATCTAAAAAACACCCACGAGCAAACGCCGGTTATACCTTAACCGAATTATTGGTGGTGTTGGTTATTTTGGGCTTGGTTATGGGCTTGGTTGCTCCACGCTTTATCGGGCAAATTGGTGGCGCAAAGGGCAAAACCGCCACGGCACAGATTGAAAACCTTGCTTCGGCTGTTGAATTTTTCCATTTGGACACGGGCCGATATCCGACCACGTCTGATGGTTTGTCTGCTTTAGTGACCGCCCCTTCAGGTGCGCAAGGCTGGAAAGGTCCGTATTTGCGCCGTGGTCTGGTACCGGATGATCCGTGGGGAACCCCGTATCAATATCAGTTGCTTGGCGATGGACAGTTTGCCATACGGACGCTGGGCCGCGACCAAAAACAAGGCGGTGAAGGTGAAGATCAAGACTATGTCTCTGGTAGTTGAGCGCCAACGCCAACCTCACCTCATTGGCTTTACCCTAGCAGAATTGCTGGTGGTCCTCGTTATCATTGGCTTAGCCAGCGCTGTATTGGCCCCGCGTTTATTATCTTCTCAAACTGGAGTCAGTGCAGAAATTACTGCCATGCGTTTGGGAAATTTATACAAAGAAAGCCGAAAGCAAGCCATGCTTACCGGGATTAGCCAGCGGGTTGTCGTTGATACGGTGGCAAAAATGGCTTGGATAGATGGCGGTATCAACCGGCTGACATTCCCCGTAACGCTGGAACTGGAAACCACAACGGCCGAGGCAGAAACCTCTCCAGGTCTGGCCGGTATTCGGTTTTTCCCGGATGGGGTTTCCACCGGGGGAGAGGTTCGGTTTGTTTCCGACAATTCGAATGTTTTGCTGTCAGTGCTGTGGGTAAATGGCGAGGTTCGCGTTGAAAAGGTTCAATAAAAACGGCTTTACTTTGTTGGAGGCCGTCATTGCCTTGCTGTTAGCCAGCACTGGTTTGGCCTTAGTTTTTGAAAGCTTCGGGGGTGCGGCAAAACTACAAGTGGCGGCAGCAGAATTATCAAGAACTCAAATTATTGCTGAAAATATATTAAACAATGCCATCCAAGCGCAAGGGCGCGTCGTCAATGCTGAAGGCATTGTCGATGGTGTGGCTTGGACATTATCGGTTGAACCCATTGCCCAAAATCAAAACCAGCACGAGTTAATCCGCATTCGAGTATTGGCCTCCGGCCCAACCGGGCGCGAGGTAAGCTTAGTCAGTGAAATGACACGAGGTGCACCTTGAGGCAGGCCAGCAAAAATCACAAAAATATGCAAGGCTTAACCTTAACCGAATTATTGGTGGCGATGACTATTGGCGCAGTTGTTTTGGTTCTGTTGGCACAAGCGGTCAGCAGTATGTCCCGATGGTCAATTACATTAAACCAAACCCACGCCGCAACAGAGAAAACCCAAGGATTATTTCGATTTTTTCGCGAGCGCTTGCTGCGCACCGAATTATTGACCCTTGCCGGGGAAGACGGGCAACAAGTTTTATTTGAAGGCACGCAAATGCAAGTGCGTCTGGTGGTCGCAGAATATGCATATCCGGCTCGACCCGGGCTTTATGAACAATTGCTCTGGATCGAACAAACCCAAGAGGGCGCATGGCAGATATTGTTTGCCCGCCGAGCGCTGTCGCGGTTAGACGAATTTGGGCAACAACCCATGGAGGAACCCGTGTTGATTTATACCGGGTTATTACAACCTAAATTTTCTTATTTAGGTGAGGAAAACTGGCATACTGAATGGGCGGATCCTGCCGTCATGCCAAAACAAATTGCTTTGTCTTTACCCGACGGGCCATCCGTACAAGTCATGCTTCCTGCCATCATGACGCAAGAAACAAACCCAAGCGAAACTGATCTTGAAGCACCATCGAATGAGGCGTAAATCTCCCGTCCCGTGCGCAAGCCACCAACAAAGCGGTTATGTGTTACTCGCTGTCGTTAGTATCCTAACCGTGGCGGCAACATTGGCCATCATCGCCACATCCAACGCTCGACTTGACGCGTCGCTTGCCCGCGCCAGTGTGAGCACGGCCCAAGTACGAGCTGGCATTGAGGCCGGAGTTGCTAGAGCTTTGTTTTTGCTCGGTGAACCAAATGCACTGGTTGCCGACGGTCGGGTGCTGGCGTTTCAGTTGGATGATCTTGATATCAAAGTTCGCTTGGTGGCCGATCAAGGTTTGGTCGGCTTAAACAGCGCCGACGAAGTTTTCTTGGAACAAGTTCTGTCCAGCGTGGTGTCCAAAAGAGAAGCCGTTGCATTAGCCCAAGCCATTCTTGATTGGCGCGATGCCGACAATGATCCACGGCCCGTTGGCGCGGAAGCTCGCTTTTATGCGCGCCAAGGTTTGATGGAACCGGGCAATCGCCCCTTCGTTCATATTGTCGAATTACGCCGGGTTATCGGGATAGATGATACTATTTTTGCGGCAATAGCGCCCTTGTTTAGCGTCAGCACCAACAACATAAAACCAGATGAAAACTTTGCTCCATTGGTGATTTTAGAACTGCTTGATTTGTTACCGTCCGAATTGGAAGAAATTTTACGCAGAAGAGACGCAGATCAACCCCTCCCGCAAGACGAACCCACACCTGATGCCGACGAAAACGCGGCACAAACAACAGCCCGTATTCCAATTTTGCATGCGTTTGTCGAAGTGCAAGCCACAAATGGTGCCGCGCGCGCCGAACGCATGCGGATCGAATTTGATACAGACAATAACCGGTATCGCCTATACGGGCGCCATGTGATTGATTACGGTAGCTCCGACATTTTATTTGAACGGAACCTGGGCCAATGAACGCGAAGCAGCGCATAATACAATTAGCTGATGACTTAGGCCGAGCCTTTGATCAGCAGATCGCTGCTATTCCGGTCATAGGTTCATTGTTTTTACCAAAGTGGAACATCATTCATACGGATCGGAACGCTGAATTTTCCTTGATGACCAATGCCGGTTCGCAAGATATTTCCCCTTCGTTTTCACTCAAGGACATCAAAGGGCGTACCTGTTTGCGTCTTGGTTCTGGTATGGGACAATTGCGATCCATTCGCCTGCCACAAGCCGCGAACCGCGATCCAAGCTCTGCTGTGGCACTTAACTTGGATACACTCTCGCCAATGGACCCAGACGATACTGCATTTTGCGTACAGTCCATTACCCCCATTGCCGCCTCGGACCAGATCAATGTGCAAGTGGCGCTAGCCAGCAAAACAACACTGCAAGCCTTGTTGAGCAAAGCCAAAGCGCTGGGATTAAATATTGCCGCGATCGATGTTGCGGACCCAGACAATGCAACTGCCGATCCGCAGATTAATTTGATCAAGGGTCAGCCGGCCCGAGCTGGCCTGCGCCCGAGCATGGTGTTGGCGGGGTTTTATGCGGTAATGTTAACTTGTGCTTTGGCCCTAAATCTGTGGGCAAGCTGGCAATTAGAGCCGCAAAGCGAACAGCTGGCCAGACAAAATCAGCCCCTAGGGTTTACCAATGCCCGGTTGCAGAGATCCGACCGTCAGGCCCGCTTGTCCGTTACGCAAACATGGGCTGTCGTCAGCGAAGCTTTGCCCGATACCGCTTGGGCGAACCGTTTCACCATCGATCGTGATAAACTGCGTCTTGGTGGACATGCCGCCAATGCCGCAGGCTTGGTCAACAGGCTCGAAGCCAGCCCGTTTTTGAGCGACGTACGGCTGGCCGCCGCTTCGGTACAAGAGACGGATGGCCGTGAGAGCTTTGATGTGTTAGCGACCATTGCCGATGCCGCTATATCGGGTGATCAACCATGAACGCGTCCACTTCTTTTCGGTTAAGCGCCAGCTTTCTAGCCATATTGGCTTTTGCCTTTTGTTGTTGGCAGCTCACCACCAGCGTTCTGCGGGTGCACACAGCAACAACCATCATTGCTACATTTCACCAAGGACCGGACAATATTGATCTGATATCACCTGAACAATGGGTCATTCAGACCAGCTCCCTTGGCGCAGCAGGGGCACAATTACAAGCTCGTTTGCGTGCGTCATCCAGAGCGGCTGATATATCGCTGACCCGGGTTGAGGTGCAACCGCCAGATCCCGCAAAGCCAGAACAGGTCCGGGCCAGCGCCCAAGCTTCGGGCGGCACACGAGCCATCGCAAAGTTTATCTTTGAGCTTGAGAACACCCATCCGGCACTGGTTATTGAACGGGCCAATATCAGCAAAGGGGTGGGCGCAGACCTCGAAGTTGATTTGGTGTTGTTGGCTCGCGCACAAATCGAGGAAGTTCAATGAACCGGCGCTTAGTTATTTTGCTGGCCATCGCGGGTGCTCTAGGTTTGGCCTTTTTCGTTGACCGGTTGGTGTTGCGTGCTGATCTTAGCCAACCACAACAAGGACGAACCAACCCTGAACTTACCACAGAAAAAGCCCTGCCACCGCGCTTCGTAGGCCAAGAAAACTTGCTGCCTGAATTTGGAAATTTTGAAGAAATATGGAAACGCCCATTGTTCAATCAAGACCGAAAAGCCGACGTGACTGAGGGTTCACTCCACCTTACGACCTTCAATGCTCAACAAGGTTCGTCTGCTGCGAGCACAGCGCCCAAGTTTACCATTGTTGGTATCGCCATTCGTCCCGACGGTGGCTCCGCGATTATCCAAAATCCCTCACGAGAATTTGTCCGCGTCATGGTCGGCGACCAAATCGATGGCTGGCTCGTCGAAACGTTAACGCCGCAATATGTTACGTTTTCAAAAAACAAAGAACGCTGGCAATTGCCGGTCGGTACCGAATAACCTTTGACGTTATTCAAGCCCCGCAATAATACCGGGAACTTCTGTCGCTGCAGTAAAGTCAGTTCGAAGCGCCACTGAAGAGCCGCCACGGGATACACCCATCTCATCGTCAAACGTGATAAATAGCCGATGGGTACTTGGCGCAAACGGGATATCACCGGTTGCAGAAATAAATGCAGCAAAGGTTCTAGTTTCCCCACTACCCGAGTCAAACGTCACTGCGTTGCTCGGCGCCGCCAAACAGGCTGCTGTTACCGGATTAGTTTCACATACTGAGGAGACAAATGGCAAACCGGCGCCGCCATCATTGACCGAAAAGCTCAATGTCGCATTAGAGCCGATCGCAGCCGTTGCAATGGTAACAAACCCATTGTCCGAAGCGCTGGCCATTTCAATCACCCCATTCGCACTAAGTGTGCGCGAGATGGTCAACATATCAGCTGGCGGCAGTAAAGAAGATGACAAGGTGAAGGTATTTACTCCGACAGAAATACCGGAGGATGGGCCATTGTCACATAACGAAACGGGAGTGAGCGCCTCTTCGGTAAAGGCTTGTGATGGCGTAACGCCAAATACAAAATTTTGAACACCTAAATTGCCCGGAATTGTCACCGGTGTATCTGGGGAACCAGAAGGCTGGTTGCTGGCATTGGTCGTTTGATAGGTAAATGATCCAGCAAAATCTGAACTAGGAAGGCTTAAAACGCAATTGGTGCCCGCACCCGCGCCCGCGTTGATAACCGTCATAAAACCGGTGGCCAAGGTCCCTATTTGTACCGAGCGAGCATTGGGCAAAACGGCGGTTACCATCAGTGGTTGCTCGGCGTCTGCCGAGCGCCAAGACAATCGCACAAACCCCGAAGCACCAGCTACGCCATCAACGGCAATTTTATAAGACGTTCCAGCAATTGCGGCAAAGGAAACTTGCGAGGTGCTAACCAGACCATGATTGTCATTGGCGGCAACTTCGATAAGGGCGCTTATGCTTTGTCCGGTGTAAACGGCAAGTACCGTATCAAATGCCGAGCCA
>JAESUG010000203.1 GCA_016763185.1 Robiginitomaculum sp.
AGCAGAGCTTGAGAAAATTGAAAAATTCCATCGCTATCTGGATGTTGACGGCGATCATATCCCGTACCGGACATTGCCCGGCACCCACCCCAAGGGTGCATTTTTCACCCGTGGCTCCGGCCATAACAAGTTCGGCGGCTATACCGAAGACGGCAAAGAGTACCAAGAAGTGCTCGACCGTCTACTTTCCAAATGGCACAGCGCCGCCGCCCATGTGCCGGCTCCGGTCCTCACCAAAGCCAGTGGCCAAGCTGATTTTGGGATTATTTCCATCGGTAGCTGTGATGGTGCTGTGGTTGAAGCTTGTGATAAACTGGCCGCCGAGGGTCTGCACCTAGATTATATGCGGGTGCGCGGCTTTCCGTTTTGCGCGGAGGTTGAGCAGTTTATCGCTGATCATAACCAAGTCTTCGTCATCGAGCAAAACCGCGATGCGCAACTGATGGGGTTGTTATTGCTCGAAACCAACGCACCCCGTGAAAAACTGGTGCCGATTTTACATTATTCTGGCGAGCCACTTGATTATCGTTTTGTCTATGGCGCTTTGCAGAACGCCGTAAGTTCTAGGAAAACCGCATGACTTCTTTTGTCAAACCCCTGATCCGCCGCAAGAACGAACCGACGAACGATCTGGGCCTAACCCGCGCCGATTATGACGGGGCCATGTCGACGCTTTGTGCCGGTTGTGGCCATGACAGCGTCACCGCATGCATGGCCAAGGCGTTTTATGAGCTGTCCATTCAGCCGCACCGCGCCGCCAAAATATCCGGCATTGGCTGTTCGTCCAAAACCACCGCCTATTTCCTGCGCGAAGCTCACGGCAATAACACGGTTCATGGCCGGATGCCGTCGGTGGCCACCGGTGCCGTGGTCGCAAATTCAGAGCTGACCTATATTGGCGTTTCCGGCGATGGCGATAGCCTGTCCATCGGATTGGGGCAGTTTGTTCACGCCATGCGCCGTAACGTCAATATGCTGTATGTACTGGAAAACAACGGTGTGTACGGCCTAACCAAAGGCCAGTTTTCGGCCTCGGCAGATCTGGGGTCCCTAGCCAAGAAAGGCGCACCGAATGAGATGCCGCCGATTGACCCGGTATCATTGGCATTATCGGTGGGGGCGACATTTGTGGCCCGTGGGTTTTCGGGGGATCGCGAACAATTGGTGCCGCTGATCAAGGCCGGTCTCAAACACAAAGGCTTTGGCCTGATTGATGTGATTTCACCGTGTGTCAGCTTTAACGACCATAAAGGTTCGACCAAATCTTACGCCCATACCTATAAGTATTTCCACAAAGCGGTGCATGCCGATTACGTACCGCTGTCCGAGGAGATCAAGACCTCTTATGACGAGGGCGATATCATGCCGGTGGAATTGCACGATGGCGGGATTATCCAGCTGCGCAAACTAGAGCGCGGCTTCGACCCACGGGATCGTGCCGCCGCCATGAACAAGCTAGCCGAAGCGCAACAAAATGACGAAATACTGACCGGCCTATTGCACATAAATGAAGACCAGCCAGACATGCACGCCCTCAACAAAATGGAAGACCGCCCGTTAAACGAAATTCCGTATGAAGAACTAAATCCCGGTGCGGCAAAGTTAAAAGAACTACAAAAGGGTTTTCGGTAGTCTTGGTTCAATCACGGTCCCCGGTCAGTGCCGTAGGCACGACTGAACCGGGGTCCAGTATTTAACGAAAATAATCTTTGCCCAAAAAGTACTGGACCCCGCATCAAGTGCGGGGACCGGCAGGTGGTGGAGCATCCCTTCTCTTTCCTCCCCTGCTTGCGGGTGTGGACCCGAAGGGGACGCAGGCTAGCAAAAACCCCCTCCGCCTGCGCTTCGCTCCGGCATCTCCCCCGCAAAAAGCAGGGGAGGAAAAAAGGAGGCTAAGAGTAATCACCCCCCATACATCACGCTTGGCAGCCAAGTGGCAATTTGGGGAAATGTCGCCACCAAGCCCAATACGATGATTTGGATGGCAACAAACGGAATAATGCCCTGATAAATGTGCATGGTGGTGATTTGCGGTGGGGCTACGCCTTTTAAGTAGAATAAGGCAAAACCAAACGGCGGGGTGAGGAAGCTGGTTTGTAAATTGATCGCCATCATTACGCCCAGCCAAATCGGATCAACGCCGAGGCCGAGCAATACGGGTCCGACAATCGGCACCACCACAAAGGTAATTTCGATAAAATCGAGAAAGAACCCCAGCACGAACATCAAGACCATGACCAGTAAAATTGCGCCGGTTACGCCCATTCCGGTTTGGGTTAAGAAGGCTTCGACGGTTTCATCACCGCCCAGCCCGCGAAACACCAATGAGAACAAAGTAGCTCCAATTAAAATCACAAACACCATCGACGATATTTCGGCAGTGGTTCGTCCGACCTGATGAATGACTTTTGATGGCCATAAGCGCAAAATAGCAACAACAACGCCAACCAACCCCACCGCCAACAGAACATAAGCAAAGCCAATTCCAACCAGTTCCGCACCGGTATTTGCCGCCCGCCCCAGCCGTAAGTCCATCACTTGACTAAGCACCAATAACCCAAGCAATGCAGCGCTGCCAAAGGCAATCCATTGGCGAGATTTGGCCCTAGGATCGCCCAACCGATAGCCGGCCAACAATAAGGCACCCAATGCGCCTAAAGCTGCCGCGTCGGTGGCGGTGGCAATGCCGCTTAAAATCGAGCCTAATACGGCAAAAATCAGCGCCAAGGGGGGCAATAGTGCGCGAGTGATGGCTGTGATCGAGGTTTGTCCGATCTCGCTTTTGGGGATGGCCGGTGCGGCATTGGGGCGCAGCCATGCCACGATTGCCACCCATAAAATATATAAGGCCACCAGTAATAATCCGGGCAATAATGCGCCGGCAAATAAATCACCTACCGAGATGGTTTTCGGTGAAAAAATACCTTGGCTGCGCTGGGCGGTGGCATAGGCATTGGACATCACATCGCCCAATAATACCAACACAATGGACGGGGGGATGATCTGTCCCAACGTGCCGGATGCGGCAATGCTTCCCGTGGCCAAAGCCGGTGAGTAACCGCGCTTTAACATGGTCGGTAAGGCTAACAAACCCATCGTTACCACCGTGGCCCCGACAATGCCGGTGGATGCGGCCAATAATGCGCCAACCAAAATCACGGAAATACCAAGGCCCCCACGTAACGAGCCAAACAATTGTCCCATGGTTTCCAATAATTCTTCGGCAATTTTGGAGCGCTCTAACATAACACCCATAAACACGAAAAGCGGTACTGCGACTAAGACTTGGCGGGTCATTACGCCGCCAAAAATCCGGCTGGGGAAGGCCCGTAAATAACCTTCATCAAATTCACCGCTGACAATACCAATTCCAGCGAACAGCAAAGCGACCCCGGCCAAGGTAAATGCCACTGGATAGCCCGACAGCAAAAACAAAATGGCGACGGCAAACATCAGCATGTCTAGATTTTGTAAGATAAATTCCAATATGTTACACCATCTCTGTGCGCGGTGGGACTTCGGATACGGGTTGGTCGGACAAGACCATGGCGGCCCGTAAGGCTTGGGCGGAACCTTGTAACAACATCAATATGGCAAACGCCGGAATGGCGGTTTTTAATAGATAGACCCAAGGCAGACCGTCGGCTTCGGGGGAACCTTCGAACACTTGCCAACTTAAGGCAACATAACTTTGCGAATAGACCAAAATCGTCAAACAAACCGGCACCAAAAACACGAGAGTTCCGGTAAAATCAATGATGGCTTGGTGGCGTTTTGAGAGCTTGGAAAAAAATACATCAACCCGCACATGACCGCCACGCAACAAGGTGGCACCACCCGCCAGTAAAAACAGCAAAGCATGCAAATAAATCACTGCTTCTTGGCCCTTTAATGAGCCCACGCCAAACACATAGCGGCCAAACACCAAACCCGCCGTGAGCAGCACCATGCCCAAGGAAAACCATTTGACGGTCCGGATAATGGCTTCGCTACACCGGTCCATACCGCGCACCAACACAGCGGCAATTTTGGTATAGCCATCGGCTTTGCGGGTAAATGGGCTGCGGACCACCAGGAACATCGCCATCAGCAAAATTGGATTTAGCGCCAGCAATAACCAACCAAAGTGTAACCCACTCACAGAGCGCGCACCCGTAAATAAGCACCATTGGCATATTGGGTCATTTGTTTTGCCCCGGCCAAGGCGCTCATATAGCTATGGTAAATTTCTTGGGTGGTCGTATCAGAATTACCAACCTCGGCCAATACGTCCTTGGCTGCCGCGCTTAGCGCCCGCCAGATATCATCGGAGAAGGTACGCATTTGCACCCCATGGTCATTGACCAAGGTTTGTAGTGCAATTTGGTTGTGCCACGCATATTCGGCCACTGTCGCGCTGTTGGCTTGTTGGCACGCCGTACGAATGGCCAATTGCTCGGTGGGGGTCAGCGAACCCCAAACATCAAGATTGATCCCAAACGATAAAATCGGACCCGGTTCATGAAAGCCGGGGCCATAGTAATATTTGGCCTCCCGGTGAAAGCCAAATGACAAATCATTCCACGGCCCCACCCATTCGGTAGCATCAATGGCACCGGATTGTAACGCTTGGTAAATCGCGCCGCCTGAAAGCAATTTCGGCACCGCACCCACAGCCTTTAGCACATCACCGCCAAGGCCGGGTATCCGCATTACCAGCCCGCGAAAATCGTCAATTGTGTTCATTTCTTTTTTGAACCAACCCCCCATTTGCGAGCCGGTAGAGCCCGCCGCCATCGCCAAAATATTAAATTGACCCGACAGCTTTTGCCATAGCTCGTTACCGCCGCCATGTTCCATCCAGGCCAAGGTTTCAATGGTGGTCATCCCAAAGGGCACCGCCGCAAAAAACGAAAAGCCTTTGGACTTTCCTTGCCAATAATAATCGGCGGCATGGTATATATCCGCCGCCCCAGAGGAAACGGCATCAAATTCCTGATGCGCCGGAACCAGTTCGCCAGCGCCATAGAGTTTTATTTCCAGCGAGCCTTGGGTTAACCCCTCAACGGTTCGGGCAATGGTTTCAGCCGTGGTGCCAAGGCCGGGGAAATTGGGTGGCCAAGCGGTAACCATGCGCAATTTTCGAACTTTGCGCGCAAAAACGGTAGGTGACGCCGGTTCCGTATTGCCATCCGCCGGTTTTGAGCAGGCTCCGGCCAGCGCCGTTAATCCCAGCCCGGTGGCGGCCAATACTTTGCGTCGATCAATTTTTTTGGTCATGGCGTTTCCCCTAATAATTCCCATGTGGTGGCGTGCAGTATTTCTAATGGTCGAAATCGTTGTTTGTAATTCATCTTTGGACTGTCTTGTATCCAAAACCCCAAATAAAGATATGGTTGAAGGGCGTTTTTTGCGCGTGCAATATGGTCTAAAATCATAAACATCCCTAATGAGCGCCCGGAGAATTGTGGGTCAAAGAAGCTGTAGAGCATTGACGGCCCATCATGCAATTGATCAATTAACGCGCAAGCCAGCAATTGCCCGTCACGATCGCGGTACTCAACCAGCTCTGTTGCCACTGAGGTTTCTTCCACCAAGCTGGAAAAATCGTTCTCATCCATGCCTTCCATGCCACCGGATGCATGTCTGGCGCTTAAATACCGACTAATCAGCGCAAAGTGCTCAAGTTTGGCTTTGGGCGGGTGAACGGTGCGGGTTAGGTCAAGGTTTTTGGCAAGGATGCGGCGCAGGTTTTTGCTGGGGACAAAATCAGCCACCAATACCCGGCAGGATTTACAAGCATTACAGCGGGTGCACACCGGACGATAGATAATATTTTGGGCGCGCCGAAATCCAACCGCGGTTAGGGTGTCATTAAGCTCACGGCCATCGGACATGCTCAAATACGTGAACAGTTTGGTTTCCTCGCGATCCGGTAAATATGGACACGGCGCGGCGGCGGTAATGAAAAAGCGAATTTGCTGCAATGGAAGTGAAAACGTCATATCCCCAAAACATACGGGGCAGTAAGGGCAAAGGCCAGCCATAACAACAAAATCAACGGACCGCCAACCCGAGCATAATCCAAAAACTTGTAATGTCCTGGTCCCATCACCAGCAAATTGGTTTGATAGGCAATCGGTGTTGCAAACGAGCAATTGGCCGCATAAATCACCGTCAGAACCGCCGCAATCGCTAGTTTCGATTGCTCGTCCGGTGTGGTGGCAAAGGCTTCGGAGGCGCGCACCGCAATCGGGGCAAACAGCACTGCGGTGGCCGCATTTGACAATACATTGGTTAGCAAAGCCACCACACCAAATAACCCGATTAAAAACCCCATTGGGCCATAGGGCATGGCCACCGTTACTGCGCTTTGTGCAATCAAATCGGCAGCGCCTACGGCTTGGAGCGCCCCGCCCATGGCAAAGGCGGCCCCGATCAACAAGAATATACGAAAGTCCAGCGCCCGGACGGCTTGGCGCGGGTTCAGGCAATGGGTAGCAATCATGGCGATAGCTCCGGCCAACGCTGCGTGTAAAACCGGCAATAGACCACTGACCGCCAGTACAATAATACCGCCAAATATCAAGCGAGCGATCCAGGCGCGCCGAATGTCGGGGACCTCACTCATCGACCATAACAGCACCAATAAATCGCGATCATGACGCAAAGCGCTCAAGTCCTTGCGCGCCCCAAAAATCAGTAAATCATCGCCAGCTTGCAATCGAATTTGGGCCAAGGGTTTGCGCACCATTTGCGCTTTTCGTTCAATCCCCAACACGATACACCCAGTGTGCGAACGAAAGCCTATGGTCGACAAGGTTTGCCCGACAAAGCGGCCATTGGGCGCAATCACGGCCTCGGTTAAGGCCAATTCACCGGCCGGATTGTCTTGGTGCTCGTCGGCGCCGGTGCGTAACATGCTCGATAATAAATTGGCATCGGATGTTAGCAAATCAGAAAGCGCGCTACGGGTGGCGGCAAGGGTCAATATGTCACCAGCCGTTAACGCAGCTTCATCAGAAAAGGGTGGTAAAAACGTTTGATTGCCCCGTTGGACCATACGAACAATTACGGTGTTAAAACGGGCGAACATGCCGGCGACCGGCGCGTCACCTTCGTGGGGATGGCCGACGGTAATTTCAATTTGCGCGATATATTGACGGCCCGTGCCACTGGCATTTTCAGGCGGCACCCGTTCGGGAGTGAGTTTGCGGCCAATGGTGGCCAAATAGAGCAAACCAACAGCGGCCAAGATTAAACCCAATGGCGTTTGAGTGAAAAAACCCAGCTCCATGTCGGTTTCTTGGGACAACACATCCGCTACCAGCAAATTGGTCGAGGAACCGATCATCGTCACCATGCCGGCCAATATCGAGACATAGGACAGCGGCATCATCACCCCAGATGGCGAGGTGCCAACCCGTCCCGCGATGGAGGCCAAGATCGGGATAAACATGATGACAACGGGGGTGTTGTTGATAAAGGCGCTGATTACCATCACAAACAAAAATAGCCCAACCATGGTACCTGTCGGTTGTCGTTCGTGCAAATTAGCTAAAAATCGGGATGGGGTTTCCATCGCGCCGGTTTGAAACATGCCTTGGCCAACCACCAATAATGCCAAAATAGTAATCAAGGCCGGGTTGGCAAAGCCTGACAGGATTTCAGATGCGCCAAATCGGACCCCTTCCACCGGGTACACATGGAACAATACCAGATAAAATCCGATGGCGGTGATCGAGACCATTTCAATGGAAAACCGTTCCAGCGCATACATCACCACCACAACGATAATCGAGGCTCCAACAATCCACATTTGTAAGGCGGCAAGGGTCACGGCAATTCCTACTTCTGCGTGGGTAATCCGAATCAAGAGTAACAGGGTTTTAAAATTCCTGCGAACAATTGCTATTTTGGGGATATTGCTATCGCTTTGGCAATGATTTTGTGATCAGATATACGGATAGATTATAGAGGCGATCATGACGGATACAGCAAAAGAAAGCCAGAAGAAGGATAATTCTTTGCCCACAAAAAAGCAGACAAAAGACAACCGATTGCATCATTTAGCGACGCTTCGCCATGACCCGGACGCGATCCGCGATGCGTTTGAAAATGGTGTCTATCCGTACAAAACCAAAATCGGGCGCGGAACTTATGAAAAGCGCAAAGCCGAATTGCAAGTTGAACTGCTCAAAATGCAACATTGGATCGAGACCAGTGGTGCAAAAATTATCATGATTTTTGAGGGCAGGGATGCGGCCGGTAAAGGCGGCACCATCAAGCGCATTACCGAACATCTAAACCCACGGACAGCGCGGGTGGTGGCCTTGTCGAAGCCGACCAATCGCGAACGTAACCAATGGTTTTTTCAGCGCTATGTGCGCCATTTACCGACGGCGGGTGAGATCGTATTGTTTGACCGCTCTTGGTATAACCGGGCCGGTGTCGAGCGCGTGATGAATTTTTGTCAACCAGCCGAGTATCTGGAATTTATGCGCCAAGTCCCCGATCTCGAACGGATGTTGGTTCGTTCTGATATCCATATTTTCAAGTTTTGGTTTTCGGTCACCCGCGATGAACAATTGCGGCGCTTTAAGTCGCGGGAGTCTGACCCGTTAAAGCAATGGAAGCTTTCGGATATTGACCGGGCTTCCCTTGATAAATGGAACGATTATACCGAAGCCAAAGAAGCGATGTTTTTCTATACCGATACCGCCGATGCCCCGTGGACCATCATCAAGTCCAATGACAAAAAACGGGCACGTCTGGAGTGCATGCGTCACATTTTGGCCAGCATGCCCTATCCAAATAAAAACGAGAAATTAGCCAGTGGCACCGACCCGCTGATCGTCGGCGGCACCCATCACGTCATCAGCAAATCCGAACACATTTTGGGGGCGAGCTTGCATCCCGATCTTCGGCATTTAGAATAAGTAACGGAGACCTTACGAAGCTATGGAATGTCTGCGTACCACCGCGATACTACATCAAAAGTGGCGGCGCTATTGATCACCTGGTTGTGATTCAGCTCCGGTAGGATAATCGTCTCCCCATCGCTGTGTGCGCTGACAATACCTTCGTATGCAGTTGCGATAAATGCTTCGTCATTTTCGCCGACAACTACAATCAATGGACTGCCGATGGCTGTTAATGCCACGGTAGTATCCTGTGGAGCATTGGGTTGCGCCGATGCAATCGCGGCATAACTATAGGCGGGCATTGCCGGTGGCGCGTTGAGATATAATACCGGGTTGTGGTCAAAAACACGTATGCCCACAACATTCATCATAATGGTGCCAATGAACCGCTTGGTATTAAAATTAAAGAACGCCTTGATGAATTCGGCAGTGGCCGGGTCCACGTCTGTTTGAGCGCTTTGGGTGGGGCCTTGGCCAAAATTGGGTGCGAACAGAAGATAGCCATTTACCTTGGGCGCATCGTCAAGAAGTGCATAGCGCAGGGCAATACCGCCACCCATGGAATGACCCGCAATAAGTATCCGAACCTTCGGGTTTTCCGTACGAAGTATCAAAGCGATATCCGCTATATCCTCTTCATACTGACCAATATGGTCCACATCAAAGCGCCGGCCATCAGACGCACCATGGCCGCGCAAATCGGGTGTGATGATTGTCGCATGGGTCGCTGACACCAAAAGGCCCGCCGAATGATTTAACAACGCGCTCGTTGAGCCAATACCGTGCAGGTAAATGATAACTGTGCCCGGCGTTTGGGGTTGGTTGGGGCCGGCAATGCTGGCGGCCTGTGCAAGAAGGGCTGTGGGCTCATATTGGCGCGCAAAGATATTGGCTCCATCACGGGCCGTAAACAAAACTTCGCTAAAGGGTATATTTGCGCTGTAATTCACGCCGCCAAATTCTTGTCCAGTTTGATATTCCGCTGCGGTGATGGGGTGTTGTGCGTAATAATCCGGTTCAGGCCAGAAAATTAGGCTAAGCGCGGCGATGAAATACAGGGCAACCAATGTTGCTATGATACCAAATGTCCATTTTACAATACTCATTGAAATTTCCTTTCGAGGGTTACATTCAAATTTGTTTTCAGTTTTATGTAGGCACAGTTTCACCGGTGCCGATGATAGCCAGGCGTGTTATTTTTAAGGTTTTTTCTTTTTATCGTTCAGGCGAAAAAACACGTCTTCGACAGATTGTTCGAACACGTCCGCGATCAAAAATGCCAACTCCAAAGACGGGGAGTGCTTGCCAAGTTCAATGGCATTGACCGTTTGGCGGGTGACCCCAATGTGGTCGGCCAATTGTTGTTGGCTCATTTCCCGCGCGTCAAAGCGCATCCGGCGGATATGATTTTTGATGCTGGTCTTGGCCATTTATGCGCCCATGCGGTAATAAAACAACAAGGAGCCAAGACGGACAAGTTCGGCAGCGACCACGGCAAATACCATCAGATTGATCGCAGTCATCACATTGGCAGTACCCGTAAGAATACCAGCAAAAATTAGATAACCAACAAAGCAAATGAGAAGGCTGAGCATCAACAGATAGCCGTTTCGATTGGCTTTGCCCGAAACCGCCTTGTCTCGTTCGTCGGCTTTTTGTTGTTTTTGACCGATAGCCAGACCGATATGCAATAATGCCTCGATCACGATGAAGATAAACAATACGGTGAATAGCAAACCGAGTTGGCTGGCTTCATCGCGCGGGAAAAACCAAACCCGTCCAAAATAATTTCCAAATGTCACCGCGATTGCGACGAGGGATATCAAGGTGCTTTTTTCTTCAAAACTAGCGTCCATCGGGTTCTCCTTGGTTTGTGGAAAATGATGTGTATGCTATAATGGACAGTGTGTCAATAATTATTTACACCAAAGCGAATCAAGTAACGGCTCCAAGCATGACTAGTACTGGGCGCGGTTAGGAAAGTTCAGATTGTGAATTGATGATTTTTCCGGCAAGACCGTACTTTAACGCCTCTTCAGCCGACAGCCAAAAGTCGCGGCGGGTATCGGTTTCAATCCGCTCTAAAGACTGGCCGGTAGCTTTGGCGAAAATTAAATTTAGTCGCTCCCGCATATTGGCAATTTCATGGGCTTGAATTTCAATATCAGAGACTTTGCCGCCGACGCTACCGCTGGGTTGGTGCAGCAAAAACCGAGTATTTGGCAGTGTGTATCGTTGTTTTGTCGGCACGGCTACGTAAATCAACGCACCGGCACTGGCGACCCAACCGGAGCCGATCACCCGAACCGGTGCGGCAATAAATTTGATGGTATCGTGGATCATATCACCGGATTCAACATGACCGCCGGGCGATGAGACAATGACATCAATCGGCAGGCTGGGGTCGGCATGGGACAAAGCATGGAGCCGGGCGCACACGCCATAGGCCATCTCGGAGTCAATGCCACCGATAATAAAAACCGTTCGCGCATCCAACAGTAATTGATCAATTATTTTATTTGCACCCGCATTGTCTTGGCCTTGTTCGGGTTTTGATAATTTCGGTTCGGTGGTCATTCTTTTCTCCAAAACTAGATGTGCTGATGAACAGCGTAACGGGACAAGTTCATTTGTACACCATCATTTCACCAAGACTTAGTTAAGGTATCGATGTGAGCCAAAATAATCTGTGCGCCATCTGGTTTTTGATCTTTTCCTTAACCCGCACACCGCCTATAGCAGGGCTATGGATATTCGGCGCAAAAGATTGAAATTACGGGCGTGGCGGCGTGGCACGCGAGAGTTGGATTTGATCTTTGGTACAATGGTCGACCAATGGGTAGAAATCATGAGTGAACCACAAATCACACAAATCGAGGCATTGCTGGCTGAGCAAGACCTGCTGGTATATGACTGGATTATTGGCCGCACCGCGATCCCACCTCAACACCAACACGAGATGATGGACGAATTGCAAAATTTCGCTCGGCTTTGCGCCAATGTGCAACAAGGTCGTGGCGGATAATATGCAGCTGGCAACCCTAGAAGCGCTCGCCAAGGCCCAAGGGGTTTTGTCTGTTGGCGGCGCCCCTGAAGGCATGGACGCGTTGGTATCTGTGCACGGATTGCGCCTGCGCGGTGGGGTGGGGGTGTTCGTTGCCCGTGATGAAATTCGCGCCGAACAATATGCCGATTGTGTGGCGTTTTTTGACCCGGACTTGCCGGTGATCCGATTGCCCGGTTGGGATTGTTTGCCCTATGACCGGGTCTCGCCATCGGCGCGCAATGCCGCCGAACGCACGGCAGCTTTAGCTAAACTTGCCGCCATCAATGTAGATACTGGACCGTGTTTGGTGGTCACCACCGTCAATAGTTTGCTACAGCGCCTACCGCCAGTTGCGATTTTAAGCCAAGCTAGCTTTTGCGCCAAACTTGGGCAAACCATCGCCCAAGAACAATTGTTGTCCTATTTACAGCTCAACGGTTATTCGCGGGCAACCAATGCCAGCGAGCCGGGTGATTTTGCGGTACGTGGTGGTGTGGTTGATGTGTTTGCGCCGGGCAGTTTAACGGCAATCCGGTTAGATTTTTTTGGCGATACCTTGGATGGTATTCGGCAATTTGACCCGTTAACTCAACGCTCCACGGCCACTTTGCGTGCGGTCGAGCTTAATCCGGTTAGTGAAGTTTTATTGGGTGCGGAACAAATTTCAAACTTCCGCAAAGGCTTTGTTGCCGCCTTTGGCGCGGTCCATGCCGGCGATCCGATTTATGATGCCGTAAGCGCCGGGGCCAGACCACAAGGGGTCGAGCATTGGCTGCCGTTATTTTATGAAACCACCCAAAGCCTGTTCGAGGTGTTGGGCGAGCAAACCTTGTGGATGTTTGATCATTTAGCCGATGAAGCCATTGCCGAGCGCCTGACATTGATCGAAGATTATTACGATGCACGAGCCACTGCGCCAACGGGGAAGGGGGCGCTATCGGCCCCGTTGTACCGGGCGCTGCCCACCGGTTCGCTGTATTTGTCCGAGCCGGAATTACAAACCAAACTAGCGAACTGTGCGCTGCGAAAACTAGCGCCGTTTCAATTTCCACCCAGCGCCACGAGTATTGATGTCGGCGGCAGCATTGGCCACAGCTTCATCGCCGAGCGTCAGGCACCCAACAGCAATGTATTTGAAGCGGTACGCGATTATATTGATGCACAGCGCACCAAGGGCAAACAAGTGCTCATCGCCTGCCTTGGGGCCGGTTCACAAGACCGGTTAGGCCAAGTGCTACGTGATCATGGACTGCAAGCCATTACCGAGGCAGCCAATTGGAAATCCGTCGGTAAAGCGCCAAAAACAGTGGTGCAAATGCTGATATTGCCCCTTGAGCGCGGCTTCCAAACCGAAACCCAGATATTTTTGTGTGAGCAAGATATTTTTGGCGACCGCTTGGCCCGTGGTCGGCGAAAACGGCGTGCCAAAAACTTCATATCCGAAGCCGGTTCCTTGCATTTGGATGATTTGGTGGTGCATGTGGATCACGGCATTGCCAGATATATTGGCTTGCGGGCATTGGACGTGCAAAACGCGCCCCATGACTGCCTAGAGTTGGAATATGCCGGTGGCGATCGGTTGTTTCTGCCCGTAGAAAATATCGAGCTATTGTCGCGCTATGGTGGGGAAAGCGCCGAACATAAACTGGACCGACTGGGCGGTGCTGGTTGGCAATCGCGCAAAGCCAAGGCGAAAAAACGTCTATTGGACATGGCGGGCGAGCTGATCCGTATTGCCGCAGCGCGTGAGCTAAAATCAGCCGAAAAGCTCATCCCCCCCGAAGGCGCGTGGGAGGAGTTTTGCGCGCGGTTCCCCTATACCGAAACCGATGATCAATTGACCGCGATCGAGGATGTGTTGGAGGATATGGCCAAGGGGCGGCCTATG
>JAESUG010000021.1 GCA_016763185.1 Robiginitomaculum sp.
GGGGGATTCTGGTTGATGTTTGTGGTGGTATTATTCTTTCTGGCGCTATCGCGGTGCTAGCGCCCGCTACTTGAGCGCGACGCGCCGGAGGCGCGGGGGATTCTGGTTGATGTTCGTGGTGGTAGCATTCTTTCTGGCGCTATCGCGACGGCAAGCCTTAGCTTTGAGCGCGACGCGCCAACGGCGCAGGGGTTATTTACCATCATTCCTTATTCAACCTCGGTCCCCGCACTTGATGCGGGGTCCAACCTCTTGGGAAAATTTCATAACCCATGAGAAACTAGACCCCGCATCAAGTGGGAGACCGACGGCAATGTTGGTATGAAAAGTCTCGCCGGGGGAGGAAAATAGCGCTAATCATGAAGTCCGGTTTAGAGAATCAGGTCAATCAACATGAAACGTACCCGCACCAAGATTGTTGCCACCCTTGGGCCTGCATCATCCAGCGAAGAGGTAATTTCGAAACTGTTCGACGCAGGGGTTGATATCTTTCGGATGAATTTTTCTCATGGCGAACCGGACGATCATCGAAAGCTGCATGCCTATATTCGTAAAGTTGAGAAACAAAAACAACGACCCATTGCGATACTGGCTGATCTACAGGGGCCAAAGCTGCGCCTTGGCGTGTTTGAAGACGGCACAATAACCTTAAAAGCCGGTCAGAAATATCAGTTTGATATGGAACCAGAGCCGGGCAATCACCACCGCGCCCCATTGCCGCACAAAGAAATTTTTGCTGCGGTTTCTACAGACGACCAAATTTTAATCAATGATGGCCGTATGCGCTTTCAGGTCACGAAATCCCACGACAGAAAAATGCAGGTGATTGCGCTAACCTCCGGCACGCTTTCTAACCGCAAGGGCGTCAATTTGCCCGGTGCGCATTTGCCCATTTCAGCACTAACCGCAAAGGACCGCAAAGACTTGCGCTTGGCGCTAGAATTAGGGGTTGATTGGATTGCCTTGTCCTTTGTGCAAGGGCCGGAAGATGTGGCTGACTTGCGCAAAATCGTCAAAAAACAGGCGGGCATTATCGCTAAATTAGAAAAACCATTGGCGATCACGCATTTAGACGCGATTTTAGATCTTGCCGATGCGGTGATGGTCGCCCGTGGTGATTTGGGGGTTGAAATGCCACCTGAAGCAGTTCCGGTGCTGCAAAAGGAAATTATAGCCAAAGCGCGCCGCAAAGGCGCACCGGTGATTGTCGCCACCCAAATGCTAGAAAGCATGATAGATAACCCGGCCCCGACCCGGGCCGAAGCCTCGGATGTGGCAACCGCCGTTTATGACGGAACCGATGCGGTGATGCTGTCTGGCGAAACCGCCGTTGGCGACTATCCGGTACAAGCCGTGTCCATGATGGAAAAAATCATCAGCAGCGTCGAGCGCTCATCAAGCTGGCGCTCCCTATTGGCGGCCAGCAAGCGCGAACCGGAAAACACCACGGCGGATGCGGTGATGGCCGCGGCTCATTTGGCGGCCGAAACCATCAACGCGCCCGTTATCGTCACCTATACCTCATCCGGCTCCACCGCATTTCGTGCCGCCAGAGAGCGCCCGTTTGAACGAATTATCGGCATGACCCCAAACGATCACACCGCGCGACGGTTGGCATTGGTGTGGGGCATTACCTCGTGTTTAACCGAGGATGCTCAAGACATGGATGACATGGTGCGCAAAGCCGTAAAAACCGTCAAACGTGAAGGCATTGCCGAACGCCATGACCGGATTGTCGTCACCGCCGGTATTCCGTTTGGCTCGCCCGGTAAAACTAATTTGGTGCGAATTGTGCGGGTCGATTAACCGTTGGCGACCAGCGCATCAATAAACATCAACCATTGTTTGAAGAACACCTGATTATCCGTTGCATCGGCCTCCAACAGAACAAATGGACCGGTTTTGTTAAAGAACGCCTGCGCCGCGCTATTCTGATATTCTTGGTTCCAATGCCGGCGAAATGACAGTTTTCCTAGGGTAATTTCGACCTCTTGGCTATCCGGCTCGCGACGAACGATTTGGATGTGCGACAATGCATCACCTGGCTCCCATACTTTAAAAACCGTGTCGGCTGGCTCATGGAGTAGACCGCGATTGGAATTATCAAAACAAGCCACGCTACGCGCTGTAGCTTGGATACGAGTTTTAATGCTGTCTTCAATATCACAATGCCCAGAGACCAAGGCAAGCCAGTTTTGCGTATTGGCCAGCGATGAAAACTCGCCCGATGACAAACCTCGAATCGCATTTTCAATGGCGATACACAAGGTATCATCCATAACCCGCACCGAAAAAATCTTGACAATACAGTGCGGCGCCATCCCCATCATCGCCGCCGAGGTCAGCAAAAACGAGGCAACCAAAGCTTCAATATCCGTATCGCGGGTCACATCAACCGAAAAACACAAAACGCCATTGCTTTGGATGTCGCCAGCATTGACCACTTTGTCGTATTTTTGTTTGTCTACTTCGTAAACTACATCATTCATTTCACGGCGATGGCGCATTGTTTTTCCTTATATCGGATGGGCTTAAAAGCTTCAAAATATCTTATGGCGATTGAAGATCGCTATCAAGCAACCCACGATCAAAGCTGCCCGTCAACCCCAGTGCTACCCGTGTTACGTCCGCATCGGCCAATGCTGCGATATTCAAGCGACCGCCGGGTCCGATATAAATTCCCTCAACCTCGCGCAATCGCGAAATGGATGTGTCCACCATTGGAAACAGGCAAAACATCCCATTGCCATTTGCGATATAAGACGTATCAAAATCGCCGCCGGCTTTGGTAATTTCATCGCTAAGTTTGGCTCTTGATTGCTTGATGTGTTGCCGTTGGGCTTCCAGTTCAGACAACCAATGTTCACAAAGCTGGTGATCTTTTAAGATAATCTCGACCACAGAAGCTCCGTGGTCAGCGGGCATTGAATACATTCCGCGAGCCAGCGATTCTAAATGGCCTTGCACAGCTGTGACGAGCTCTTTGCTCTCGCCAAAGGCAAAACATGCACCTAATCTTTCGCGGTATAGCCCGATATTTTTCGAGCAGCTCACCGCGACAAAGCTTTCGGGGAAGCGGCGGATAATCTTTGCAATTCGTGCTGCATCCGCCGAAAATCCAGCGCCAAAGCCGATATAAGCGGCATCAATAATCGGAACAATCCCTCGGCCAGCCAAGCTTGCAAATAACTCGTCTTGTGCGGCTTCGCTATAGTCAATGCCGGTCGGATTATGGCAACAACCGTGGAAAATTACGCAATCTCCGCTTTGTGCTTGCGCTAGGTCGTCTATCGCCAGTGCAGCAGACGTAGAAGAATGGTATTTTTGTTGATTATATGTTTTCGCGCGCAACCCGCTGGCTTTGATCAATTGATAATGATTGCCCCATGTGGATGACGGAACCCAAACCGTACTGTTCGGTGTCAATAAATGAACCAGGTCCAACGCCAACCGAACCCCACCGGTTCCGCCTAAAGTTTGGACGGCAGTATAGTCTTTGGCAAAGGCGAGCTCAGGAAACAATAATTCGCCGAAACTTTGTAAGAACCCGACATTTCCTTGGATACCCACATAGGCTTTGGTGGTCTGGCTCTCCAGCAAACCACGCTCAGCACTTTTTACGGCTCCGAATATCGGGGTTTTTCCTGACACGTCGCGATAGACCCCAACGCCCAGATCGACTTTGTCGGTACGGGCGTCTTTGCGAAACGCCGCCGATAGCGACAAGATCGGATCGGGAGCCGGCGGTGGAACATTGGCAAACATAGCAAAGCCTCAAACAAAAAACTGCAAGAGAAGCGTTCTATATCGTAACACACCAATAGAATAGCCCATCAATCAGTAGGTTTTTATTTTTTTAATGGTGTTTGAAATAGATTTCGTATTCAAAGAAGCGTTTGGCGGTTTTTCCCAAAACTGGACCCTCCGGTCAAGCCGAAGGGAAGCGATGAAGAATGATAGGTCCCTCTTACTTTCGCCAAAAAGTGGTTGGCTCCCCCCTGTTTTCGTCTCCCTCCGGCTTGACCGCCCCCTTCTCTTTCGTCTCCCTCCGGCTTCTCTTTCTTCGTCTCCCTCCGGCTTGACCGCCCATCTTCTCTTTCGTCTCCCTCCGGCTTGACCGGAGGGTCCAGTACTTTGCCCCCGACGAATGACCTACGGATCACCGCCATTCCATCATCTTCTGACCATGCAGACAAACCGGGTTGTATTATCAGCTTGATCATGAATATCAGCCTTGATGATTTTGCCGCCATAAAGCCCGGCGGCAAACGTGCTGCCGATTGCCAACTGCATTGATAAACCTTCATCAATCACGCGCTGTACCGCCGTTGCCGTGTCCGTTTCGGGGATTTGAGCGGCATTGGGGTAAGTTTGTATGAGGAACTGCATGCATTGCAAAAAACCCTGCGGATGACTAAAAATACGAGAAATAGTGGCTTCTGATACCCCCAAATTGGGCGAGCCGATCAAGCAATGTTCAATGGGCAACACGATCTCGTCTGTTTGGACAAAATCATGGCTGGCCAACAGCTCGAAAACGCCGGCAATGGGGCCGGTTGTCGAGTTTTGAACCGGGAATATGGCAATATCGGCGCGTCCGGATTTCAGACTGTTGGCGACTTGCTCAAAATCGCTACAGCCCAAGCGCTGCCCAGTTGGGTATTTACTGTGGGCCGCCGCATGGGACCACGAACCTTTCGCACCCAAAACTGCGTATATGAGCTGATCAACCAATTTTCACTTCCCTTGCAACATTCATCCTTCTGGCGTACTTCTGGCATATTTCTGGCGACAACAGGCCAAACTCTCGCTTAAACTACACCAAACAATCCGCGCAAGGAAACACCATCATCAACCCATATACATCCGACATTGAAATTGCCCGCGCCGCCCAGATGAAACCAATTGGCGAAATTGCTGATCAGCTACACATTCCCGCCGACGCGCTCAACTTGTACGGCAATGATCGACAATCATGTGTATTGGGGCAATAAACTTGATATTGATCAACGCAAAACCAGTTGGCGGCGCGAGCTGAACATGAATGACCGTAGGTTGCGCGAAGTAGAGCATTCGGCTCAATGCAGATAGGTTGGTCGAAGGATTGTCTAAACCTAAGCTTGGCTAGCGTGAGAAGAAAGAACAACCAGAATGCAACCCGGCACCACAACCGTATTGTTGGGCACCCAAGCGCAAGAGATTTACATGAATAACTTCACCATGATCGACGGCGTGGTGTATATGCCAAATTGGGTACCGGGTACGGCACGGGCTTATAAAATGGTCGAGCGGTTCAACAGACGCCTCAGCGAAGCAATACGCAGCGCCCGGCCAAATCGCATCGCAAAAAACCGCTTCGAGACACATGAACAAAGAAATACATTTGTGCTTAGCTTTGTCTACAGTTACAACCGAACAAGGTTAAGGTGCCTAAAATACAAAGCACCAATGGAAATAATCGCTAATCATACGGGTAGCAACACTCTGAGCCGGGGTCCAGCACCATGCTTCAACCCAAAACGCGAGTAAAAAACTGGACCCCGGATCGTAGTCCGGGGACTGTGGTTTGATGGCAGGTATCTAATAAGGTAGTGAACGTAGGGTGTCATGAAATGATGTGCAATACACCCTTTGGGGTGGCATGTGATGCTGGCATTCACCTGACGCCCTACCCCCTCCAGCAAAACAAAAAACGCCCTGCAGTTTCCCACGGGGCGTTTTTGTTGTTCAGTGTAGATGAGGGTTTGGGTGCAGGTTATGGGCCATGCCAATCTGGATTATAAAGCTTTGAGAATTGGGGCAATCAGGCGCGCCATCGACAACACATGCAAAACCACTTAAGTTTTGCCATATGCGTGCATTATTCGACCAAAAATGGTTTTGGCCATTTGTTTTTGCCAATACGGTTGCACCGGTCCTCATGGGGATTTTGCTAGATGTAATGCCTCGCGAATCTCTATTAAATAATTTTCTTTTCTGTGGCTCAATCATCGGCCTTTTGATTGCTAATATCATGTTTTTTCGTCGTTTTTCCATTTACAAATGGGTGGTAGGCACAGTCACTTTTCTAAATACCATAACTTTTATTGCTGTGGGTAATATTAGTTTTTTTACCGGTGCACCAAGTTTGATATGGATGATTGGTTTTTACCTGCGTCAATTGGTATGACCGCGAATATTTAACCC